>JAZONJ010000166.1:0-4961 GCA_045654425.1 Acutalibacteraceae bacterium | reverse complement strand
GCAGTAGAAATTCTGCACGATTATATTGTTCATACACATGCAAAAGATGGTGTAATGCTGAAATCAACCGATCCTGAGATAATTTACGACCATTTTGCAGAGGGCGGAATAGAAGCACTGAATGTTGCGGATTTCTTCCTTGAAACACCTCTCGGTCAGGGCAAAGTTGATTTCAAAGCTTATATTTCTGCTCTTAAAGAATATGGCTTTGACGGATATCTAACTATCGAGCGCGAAACCGGTGCAGATCCAATAGCGGATATTAAACTTGCTAAAAGAACAGTTGAATCTTTGATATAACAAAAAAGGCTAACCATCGGGTTAGCCTTTTAAATTTCATTTGTTTTCAGCAGTGACAATAGATTTTCGGTAATCTCGGGAGTAAAATATTTTTTTATACTGTCTTGTAGGCTTTCATAGTCGAATTTCACGCCTTTAAGCGCCGAGGACAGTTTCTCCGCTAAGGTTTCATCCATTGAATCGGTAAAAACCTGAGCGGAACATATTACGCCTTTTTTAATATCTAATCGAAGCTCGACCGAGCCCCAATCAAAACGTCCCTCAAAAGATGCGGTAAAGGGTAATGCTGAGCCGTAAAGCCAATCTTTTGATGAATATTTTTTTGTAAGCTCGCTTATCTCTGCAGTATGCGAAATTGAGATTGGCAGAGCTTTGATTTTGAAATATGATTCAGTAGCTGTAAGCATATATTCTTTCATAGACTCGACTGTAAGCGTAGGTGAGAGCTCAATCAGATTTACGGTTCTTGATTTTACCGATTTAATTCCTTTTGCTTCCAGTTTTGCTTTTGAAGGGGTGAGATATTTTTTCATTTTTTCTCGGTCAGCGTTTATAAGAATCGTGCCATGGTGGTAAGATTTGCCCAAAGAATTATAAAAAGCGTTTCCCGAGAATTTTCTACCATCTGCTAAAATATCGTTACGTCCCGAAATTTCAACTTTTATATTAGTATATTCGCAAGCCTTTTTAATAATTTCAAGATTACGTTTTAAGTCATTGTTTTCAGTTGTGGTTATAAAGGTGAAATTCAGGTTTCCTTTATCGTGGAAAACTGCACCTCCACCTGAAAGGCGTCTTGCAAGATAACCGCCATCTGCTTCGAGTTCTCGGCACTTACATTCGGTCCATGGGTTTTGATTCTTTCCGATAACAACGGTATTCTCATTTTGCCAAAGGTATAAAATAAGAGTGTCCGCAGGACAGAAGTCAAGCAGATATTTTTCAACGGCTAAGTTTTCATGAGGATTAAAAGATAGACTTTTGTAAATAAGCAGTTTTTTAATCATAATACCACCGATATTATTTTAAAAAAAATTACATTATTAGTCAATAGGTAATTTTTCAGTGAGCAGATATTACAAATCACATTAGCATTTTTTAGGAATTATTTTTTATACCTTTCAAATATGGTCAAAAAATGTTAAAAAATAGACAAATTTAATAAAAATGGATTGACATCGTAATTTTAAAGAGTTAAAATTATTGTGTATTATTATGAACCTTAAGGAGGGTTTATTTTGGCAAATGCAGTAATTATGCCTAAGGCCGGTATTACGGTTGAAAGTTGTATTATCGGCACTTGGGAAAAGAAGGTCGGAGACGCAGTTAAGGTTGGAGATATCCTCTTTACATACGAAACCGACAAAGCAAGTTTTGAATGTGAATCTACCGAGGAGGGAACTCTTCTTGAGATTTTCTTTGGCGACGGTGAAGAGGTTCCTTGCCTTGTGAACGTTTGCGCAGTAGGAAATCCCGGAGAAGACTGTTCAGCTCTTCGTCCTGATGGTGCCGATGCAGCAGCTCCCGCAGCTGAGGCAGCGCCCGTTGTAGAGGCTGCTCCTGTTGCTGCTCCTGTTGCAGTTGAGACAACTGCAGTAGTTGGTGAGAAATCCGCTGTTTCTCCTCGAGCTAAAAAGCTCGCTGAAAGAGCAGGCGTTGATGCTGCTCTTGCTACACCGACAGGACCTAACGGAAGAATTATTGAAAGAGATGTTAGAGAGCTCATTAATAATCCTGTTGTAGCTGTTCCTGTAGCCGCTGCTGCACCTGTTGATGCAACCCCCGATACTGAGTATGAGGATGTTAAGTTCTCAGGTATCCGCCGTGCTATCGCAAAGTCTATGATGACATCACTTTCATCTATGGCTCAGCTTACACACTCAACATCTTTCGATGCATCTGCGATTCTCGCTTACAGAAAGCAGCTTAAGGCTTCTGAAGGTGACTGCGCAGGAATCACTCTTGGTGATATAGTTCTTTACGCTGTGTCCAGAACTCTTCTTAATCATCCTGACCTTAACGCAAATATGGTTGATGACAGCACTATCAGACACTTTAAGCATGTTAACCTTGGTGTTGCTGTTGATACTCCCAGAGGACTTATGGTTCCGACCATTTTCCACGCAGATGAGAAGAGCCTCTTAGAAATCTCACGTGAAGTCAAGGAGCTTGCTGCACAGTGCCGCGAGGGTAATATCAGCCCCGACAAGCTTACAGGCGCATCCTTCACTGTTTCCAACCTTGGAAATCTTGGTGTTGAGTCCTTTACGCCTGTTATCAATCCTCCTCAGACCGGCATTCTCGGTGTTTGCGGAACTGTTGACCGCGTAAAGAGAGGTAAGGACGGCGAGATTGCGCTCTATCCTGCTATGGGTCTCAGCCTTAGCTATGATCACCGTGCAGTTGATGGAACACCTGCTGCTCGTTTCCAGAAGGAACTTTGTCAGAACCTTGAAAACTTCACCGTTCTGCTTGCAAAATAAGAGGTGTGACTATGGAAGTTTTTGATTTATTAGTTCTTGGCGGAGGTCCCGGCGGATATCTTTGCGCTGAGCGTGCCGCTCAAAACGGGCTTAAAGTTGCTGTTTTTGAAAAGAAGGCTCTCGGAGGAACCTGCCTTAATGAAGGATGTATCCCTACAAAGACTCTTCTCAATTCTTCAAAAATGTATCGTCATGCTATTGGAAGCGAAGCTTTCGGTGTTACCGTTGAGGGAACAGTTAAGTATGACCATGCAAAGGTTATTGATAGAAAAGATAAGGTAGTAAAGACCCTCGTTGCAGGTGTTGGCGCTACTATGAAGGCAAATAAGGTTACCGTTGTTTCAGCCGACGCTGTTATTAAGGGTAAGTCGGCTAATGGATTTGCTATTGAAGCTGACGGTACAGTTTATGAGGGCAAGCGTCTTTGCATCGCTTCAGGTTCTGAGACTGTTGTTCCTCCCGTACCGGGTCTTAAGGAAGGCTTGGCATCAGGCTTTGTTGTAACAAACCGCGAGGTTCTTGATGAAAAGACTTTGCCTGAGTCAATCGTTGTTATCGGCGGCGGTGTAATTGGTCTAGAAATGGCTTATTATTTCGCATCTGTCGGCAAGAAGGTAACCGTTATCGAAATGATGCCTAAGATTGCAGGAGCTACCGACCCCGAAATCTGCAAAGTTCTTACCGATGTTTTTGTTAAGAAGGGAATGGAGTTCAAGCTTTCCTGTAAGGTTCTTGAGGTTAAGACAAACTCGGTTATTTACGAAGAAAATGGCGAGAAGAAGGAAATCGTTTGTGATAAGGTTCTTCTTTCTGCAGGTCGTCGTCCTGCAACAGCAGGAATCGGCATTGAGACTCTTGGAGTTGAGATGGACAGAGCCGCTGTTAAGACCGACCGTCATCTTTGTACTAACATTTCTAATGTTTATGCAGTTGGAGACTGTAACGGAAAGCTTATGCTTGCTCATACAGCATACCGTGAGGCTGAGGTTGCAGTTAACCATATGGTTGGCAAAAAGGATGAGATGCGTTATGACGTAATTCCTTCCGTAATCTATACTGACCCCGAGGTTGCAAGCGTTGGTTACAGCGTTGATGGTGCTAAGGAAGCCGGAATGAACGTAAAAGAAGTTAAGCTTCCCATGTCTTATGCAGGTCGTTACCTTGCTGAAACCGAGGGTGGTAAAGGCTTTATTAAACTCGTTGTTGATATCGATAAGAAGCGTCTTGTTGGTTGTCATATGGTTGGTTCTTACGCTTCGGAAATCATTATGACTGCTACTATGATGGTGGATACCGAGCTTTCTCCGTCACGTCTTGAGAAGCTTGTATTCCCGCATCCGACAGTTGCAGAGATAATCCGAGAAGCAATATTCCACATTTAATTGCAATAAAGCAAAGGAGATATTATTATGCCTAAGAGTTTATTTGTCGATCCTGTAGAAACCCGTGCTGCAGGAAAAATCACATTTGAAGACATTCCTGTTAATGTCTACAACAAATCCATTAAGGATGAGCGTAAGCATATCGGTGACGATAATCTTGTTCGTATCTATCGCGATATTACCGTTCTCCGCGAGTTCGAGTCTATGCTTAACCAGATTAAGACTCAGGGACTCTATAACGGAATAGAGACTACATATCCCGGTCCTGCACACCTTTCTATCGGTCAGGAAGCGGCTTGTGTTGGTCAGGCTTATTTACTTGATCAGAACGACTTTACCTTTGGTTCTCACAGAAGCCATTCTGAAATTCTTGCAAAAGCTCTTTCTTGTATAGAAAAGCTTTCTGAGCAGGAACTTATGACTATAATGGAAGGCTTCCTCGGCGGTTCTGCTCTTCGTGCTACCGAAAAGCTCGGTCCTTGTGACAATGCTAAGGAGCTTGCTATCCGTTTCATTCTTTACGGTACCCTTTCTGAGATTTTTGCTCGTGAGACAGGATTCCACAAGGGTATGGGCGGCTCAATGCACGCATTCTTCCTGCCTTTCGGTATTTATCCCAACAACGCTATCGTTGGTGGCTCGGCTGCTATTTCTACCGGTGCTGCTCTCTTTAAGAAGATCAACGATAAGCAGGGTATCGTAGTTTGCAACTCCGGTGACGGCTCTATGGCTCGCGGTCCTGTTTGGGAGGCAATGAACTTTGCTGCTATGGATCAGTTCCATACACTTTGGGAGA
>JAZONJ010000165.1:0-5161 GCA_045654425.1 Acutalibacteraceae bacterium | reverse complement strand
CGGTAACGAAAAACTGCTTCCGGGGATTTTACTACCTGAAACGATAAAGATTACAACCGATATAAACGAAGCTGATGAAAGCCTTATTACGGTTATTGCGACTCCTTCGTTTGCAGTACGCGAAACTGCAAAAAAACTGTCAGCAGTTAGAAATTGCGGAATAGTTACCTGTGTGGCTAAGGGCTTTGAAAAGGGAACTATGCTTCGACTGTCGCAGGTTATTCGTGAGGAGATAAAGGAAAACCCGATAGTGGCTCTTTCGGGTCCGTCTCATGCAGAAGAGGTTGCCCGCGGTATTCCGACAATGCTTGCAGCCGCAAGTGAGGATGTAAAAGCCGCCGAAACGGTTCAAAAAGCCTTTTCTAACGGATTTATGAGGGTGTATACCAATTCTGATATAATCGGTGTTGAACTAGGAGGAGCAATAAAAAATGTTCTTGCCGTAGCTGCAGGTGTATGTGACGGTATGGGACTTGGCGACAATTCAAAAGCCGCCCTTATCACAAGAGGTCTTGTTGAAATGTCACGCCTCGGTGCTGCAATGGGCGCCGCTGAGCAGACTTTTTCGGGTCTTGCAGGGCTTGGCGACCTTATCGTTACTTGCACATCCAAGCATTCGCGTAACAATCGTTTCGGAAATCTTGTCGGAAGCGGAGCATCTGTAAAAGAAGCGCTTGAGACAGTCGGTACGGTTGAGGGATATTTTGCAGCCGAAATGACTATGGAGCTTGCTAAAATGCATAATGTCAGTATGCCGATTGTTGAGGTATGCTATGGGGTTCTTTATGAAGGCCTTTCACTCATGCGAACGGTTGAGTATCTTATGACCAGACCGTTTGGCGCAGAATAAAATATAAAAAGCAAAAACCGCAGGCCGATTGGCTTGCGGTTTTAAGTTATTGCTTTGTTGTCGAGTAATTAGATAGCTCTTACAACCTTGCCTGAACGAAGGCAACGGGTGCAGACATTGATTCGACGGGGTGAGCCGTTAACGATGGCCTTAACCTTTACAACATTGGGCTTCCAAGTTCTGTTTGTTCTTCTGTGAGAATGGGAAACCTTAATGCCGAAAGCAATTTCCTTGCTGCAGATATCACACTTTGCCATGGACACTGCACCTCCTTTAAATATTTACCTCATGGGCGTACAAATAACCAATCAGTATTCAATAGCAAATGATATAATAACAGAAAACTGTCAATTTTGCAAGCATTTTTTTTGAAAATTATATATTTGTTGTAATTTGACTGTGTTTTTGATATAATGAGGGACAGAAAAGGGGCAACATAAAATGATTAAAGCAGTAATTTTCGATTTGGACGGGACGCTGACCGACACTCTCGGAGATTTGGCGGATGCCGTAAACTTTGTTTTGGATAAAAACGGGCTACCCACCCATAAAACCGAGGAGTATAAATACTTTGTAGGCTGGGGTTCTTATGTACTCATAAAAAAAGCTTCTCCCGAAAACATTACGGAAGAAAAACTACAGTCGATGCTTGGAGAATTTTTCGGATACTATAACGAGCATTATCTTGATAAAACGGCTCCTTATGAGGGAGTGATACATATGCTGACATCCCTCAGAGAAAACGATATTAAGCTTGCTGTTTGTTCAAATAAAATTCAGAATATGACCGAAAAGGTTTGCGACAAATTTTTTGAGGGAGTCTTTGAATATACATTTGGACAGAATGATAAATTCCCCTTAAAGCCAGACCCGGCTTGCCCCCAATGGATAGCAGAACAACTTGGTGCAAAGCCCTCTGAGGTAATTTTTGTCGGAGATTCGGGTTCGGATATGAAAACAGCTAAAAACGGCGGATTTATAGCAGTCGGAGTTTCTTGGGGATTCAGAACAGCCGAAGAACTCAGAGACAACGGCGCAGATTACATAATAGACAAAGCAGAAGAACTGATTGAAATAATTGAGAAGGTGTAAAAAATGAAAAGAACAGATTATCTTTCCTGGGACGAATATTTTATGGGAATTGCCGAGCTTTCTGCAGAGCGTAGTAAAGACCCATCCACACAGGTTGGCGCTTGTATTGTAAGCCGCGACAATAAGATTTTGTCGGTCGGCTACAACGGAATGCCCCGTAGTTGCGATGACGATATGTTCCCTTGGGACAGAGAGGGCGGAAACCTTGATACAAAGTACTTTTATGTTTGCCATGCCGAGCTTAACGCAATTCTTAATTTCCGCGGAGGAAGTTTAGAAGGCAGCCGCGTTTACGTAACTCTTTTTCCTTGTAACGAGTGCGCTAAAGCTATAATTCAGACAGGTATATCTGAGATTATTTATAAGAGCAATAAATATGCAGGCACCGATTCGGTAACGGCATCTACCCGTATGTTTGAAGCCGCAGGCGTAAAGCTTACCCCCTATACTTCCGGCGGAAAGAAAATTGAATTTGAACTCTAATTTAAAAGGACTGTGAGAAAATTTCTCACAGTCCTTTTTTATCCAAGCGTTACATCAAGTATCATCATAAGAAGAAATCCGAGAGTAAATGAAAGGATTCCTTTTATTGAGTTCCTTTCGTCGTTCAGTTCAGGTATAAGTTCTTCGACTACTACATATATCATAGCACCTGCTGCAAAGCTTAAAAGAAACGGAAGTATAGCGAGATATTTTGCTGCGACAAGGGCTAAAACGGCGCCGACCGGCTCGACGATTCCCGAAAGCGCGCCTACAAGGAAGGCTTTCGTCTTTTTAGTTCCCGAAGCATAAAGCGGCATAGAAATTATTGCACCCTCAGGGAAATTCTGGATACCGATTCCGAGTGACAAAGCAAGCGCACCTGCAAGGGAAACATCACTATTTCCCGAAAGCAGAGCGGCATATACCGCTCCTACGGCAACCCCTTCGGGAAGATTGTGAGCGGTTACGGCAAGTACCAGCATTGCCGTTTTGTGCACGTGAGTATTGTTTTGTTTACACAGTTTTTCAAGCGGTATATATCGGTCGGTCAGTATGAGTGCGGTAATGCCGAAAAGAAAGCCCGAAGCGGCAGGCAGAAAGGCAAGCGTATTCAGATTCGCAGATGATTCTAGGGCGGGAATCAGAAGACTCCAGACCGATGCCGCGACCATCACACCCGCCGCAAAGCCTGAGAGAAATCGGACGAGGGTATCTTTAAGGGATGAAGAAATAAAAAATACACAGGCTGAACCGAGTGCTGTGCCAATTAGCGGAATAAAAATTCCCTTTAATATTTCGTATTGCAAGAAAATCACCATATATATAATATTAGATGTTTAAAAAATACAGATTTCCAATATATTATATTAGCAATACTAAAAAAGGTTAAAAATTGCTTTTTAGGGGGTTGAAATATTTTCTCTTGGGGTTTATAATGCACTCAAGGATAATACTCGAATAGTTCGGGGGTGTCTATTATGTTTAAACGAAAACAGATAGATATGGTAAATGGTCCGATACTAAAAAATATGATAATATTTGCGATTCCTGTGATGCTCGCAAGCCTTATTCAAATCGTTTTCAATGCTCTTAACGCTATCGTTCACTCGATTTATCAGGCTCTATCAGGGGTATGGCGCCTCTGTTTCACCAACCGTTATCTCAATTCTTTGTATTTGCGTGCTGAGGGTCGCCTGGCAGTATACTGTATACCCATTGGTTGATACGGTTGAAAGCCTTTTCATATCTTATGCAATTTCGTGGATAACCGCAGGAGTTGCAAATGCAATCTGTTATGCAATCGTATTTAAGCGTTTTAAGAAAAAGATGGAGCAGAAGACAAAACTTTAGAGGAGTTAAAATGGATAAAAGACAGATAAATATGACAGAAGGTCCGCTTGTGCGGAACATACTTTTATATACCTACCCGATAATTTTAACCAGTTTGCTTCAAATGCTTTTTAACACAGCTGACCTTATTGTAGTCGGTCAGTTTTGCGGCAGTGCTTCGGTCGGCGCAGTAGGTGCGACAAGCTCACTCACAAGTCTTCTTACGAATTTCTTTATCGGATTTTCGGTCGGCAGCGGTGTTTCAACCGCTCATGCCGTCGGCGCGGGTGATAAAAAAAGAACGAAAAAGACAGTTCATTCGGCTTTTTCTATAGCGATTGTTTGCGGAGTTATAATGACTGTTATCGGTCTGCTTGCTTCGGGTGGAATACTGCGTCTGATGGGAACTCCCGATGAGGTAGTCGACCTTTCGGCTTTGTATATGAAAATATATTTTTCAGGAGCAATCGCTGTTCTCTTTTACAACTTTGGAGCATCAATATTAAGAGCGATAGGAGAGACGAAAAAGCCTCTTGCATACCTTACTATAGCAGGAGTAACCAATGTCGTTCTGAACATATTTTTTGTAACTGTTTTTCATATGGATGTTGCAGGTGTAGCGTTGGCTACTATTCTTTCCCAAGTCCTCGCTGCAATTCTTGTGGTTATTGAGCTGATAAGGAGAAAAGATGCTTGTCGACTTATAATCAGTGAGATTCGTTTTTATAAAAACGAGACTGTGAAAATTTTGATGATGGGTATTCCGACAGGATTTCAAAGCTCACTTTTCTCGATTTCGAACGTTCTTATTCAGTCGGGAATAAATTCGTTTGGAATAGCTGCTGTTTCGGGCAACTCTGCTGCATCAAGTATTGAAAATCTGACCTATGTTTCGATGAATGCATTCCAGCAAACCTCAATGAATTTTGTCGGTCAGAATGTAGGAGCAAATAATTATGCGCGAGTTCGTAAAGTGTTTTCTTCTTGCTTGGTTCTCGTTGCTGTCTGCGGACTCGTTATCGGATCACTCATAACGTTATTTGGCAAGCCTATACTCTCACTTTACGTAGGAAATGATATTGCCGCTATAGAAGCAGGTATGCAGAAGTTGATTTTCGTAAATTCGCCATATTTCATCTGCGGATTAATGGAGGTAACCACAGGTGTGCTTCGTGGAATGGGCTATGCGCTCGCTCCTATGCTAACGGCAATCGCTGGCGTTTGCATTTTCAGAATAGCCTGGCAGTTGACAGTGTTCGAGCTGTCTGCAATGCACACGCTTGGCGGACTCTTCATAAGCTATCCAATTTCTTGGATAGTGGCAGGAACTGCGAATTTGATAATTTATTTTGTTTTAATAAAGAAAATCGAAAAAAAGAAGGGTCGTGTCGGTTGACACGGCTCTTT
>JAZONJ010000164.1:0-5221 GCA_045654425.1 Acutalibacteraceae bacterium | reverse complement strand
AATACCGCAATAAGCAATACAAAATTGTGCCATAAGCTCTTTTTTGGTGTCGTGTGCGATAAGTGCAATGTTCATAAATTTGATCTCCTTTCGTTTGCTGTATGAACCGTTGTTTTATATTTTTTTGAGTTTTGGAAGTGGGACTGATTGTCCCTCTATTCTTTTCAGTATACGTGAAAAGGCTTTAGCCTCTCTTCCGTATTCGGGGAAGATACCCGTACTGAAAGCATAAATGAATTTATAACTTATAGGAACAAGACCGAGTAATCGAAGTCCTGTTTCATTTATAATGTCATCGAGAGTTCTAAAACTTTGGTTTTGTATATATTCGTAATCATACTTATTAATAATAAGGTAGCCGTTTCGGTTCATTGAACGTATTGCCGCACCACATAGAGCGGCATCTCTGACCGAAACAGGGTCAGGATTGCAGATACATACAAAATGCGTATCTCTCGGCAGCTCTTTATAAAGAGTATAATCGCTTCCAGCAGGAAAATCGATTATAATAAGCGAATAATTTTTTCTCTGGCTTTCGATAAATTTTGAAAATTTATCGGGGTCTACCATGCCGGTTTCGGCAGGAGCCGGAAGCAGATATAGTCCGTCGTATTTCGGAACAGGTATCACAGAAGAGTAAACGTCAGCTCCGTTTACGACATCCGAAACATCCATGACCACCGATTCTGATACTCCAAGCAGAAGGTCAAGACAACGCATGCCTGCATCCATATCAATTAGAAGAACGGAAGAGTCTTCTTTTGTGGCGGCAATGGCTAAATTTATAGAAAATGTACTTTTTCCTGTGCCGCCCTTTCCTGAGGTGACGGCAACGATATTATTTGCTCGCATTTCATTCACCCAAACAATTTAGTCAATAATTAATTTATCATAAAAGCAAAAATTTGTCAATTTATTATTTTAACACGGTAAAGGGAGGTGTGGTATCGACAGATTCCTCGCTTGCGAAGAAATAAGCATCAAGCATGGCTTTTGCAACCGACGTAACAGCAGGGGTAGAGTTTGCATGTTCAAGAATAACCGAAATTGCAATTTCAGGATTATCGAAAGGAGCAAAAGCGATAAATACCGAGTGTTCGGTTTTTCCGCTGACCTGTGAAGTACCTGTTTTACCGCCAACCTTAATGGAATATTTACCGAAAACCGCACTTCCTGTACCGTCTTCAGTAACCGAAAGCATACCCGCTTTAACGGCTGATATAACATTTTTGTCAATATCAAAGTCCTCCATAGCAGAGGGTTCAATTTCGTCAAAAGTCTCGCGCATATCGTAAGAAACGATACGGTCGATAAGATTGGCCTTATATCTTGTGCCTTCAGAAGCGAGGGTTGAAACGAAGGTTGCAAGCTGAAGTGGGGTAAAGGCATTCATTTGACCGATAGCAGTCTGAAGAGTTGCACCGCCGAGACCTTCCTTGTCGGCGTTTATGAGAAGTCCCGAAGATGCGGGGAGGTCGACACCCGTAGAGACGCCGAGACCAAACTTGTTGAAATATTCAAGCATCCTTGAAACACCGAGACGTTTTCCAAGCTCATAGAAATAGTAGTTACAGGATTTTGAAAGGGCGGTGGTTAGACCGACAGAACCGTGATATCTCATGCAACTAGGGGTATAGTCGTCAAAGTATTTATATGTCTGCACGCAACGGATATGCTCGTCAAATTCGAGCTTATCATTTTCGAGTGCAGCAATTGCAACAACGGGTTTTACGGTTGAACCCGGTGGATAAATTCCCGAAAAAGCACGGTCGGTCAGAGGAAGAAACGGGTCGCTGAGAAGCTCAGAATAAACGCTTGTATATGTGTTAAGGTCATATGACGGATAATTGGCGCTTGTGATGATATTTCCGGTTTTTACATCCATCATAACGGCTGCTCCGCCTGTGACTGCACCGCCACGACTCTGAAGGTCGAGAATTGTATCCTGAAGAGCCTTCTGGGTTGCTTTTTGAACCGATTTATCCAAGGTCAGAACGACCGTTTTTCCTGCGATAGGTTTCTTTGTGACTTCGCTTGAGAGAATATTACCTTTTGAATCTATTTTGTAGGTTATTTCTCCGTCGGTGCCGTGCAGATATTCTTCGGCAAGCTGTTCTATACCGCTTTTGCCGACTTTGTCGCTGAATGAATAGTTCTTGTCCTTATATTTATCCCATTCTTCGGCATAGATGGGTCCGACTGTACCGATTATATTCGGAGCAAGAGTTCCGTCAACATATTCGCGGAAGGGCACAACATCAACCGAAACACCTTCGAGCAACATTCCTGATTCTGAGACAATCTGCATTATTTCAGAAGACACATCCTCGGCAAATGTGTAGGGATTTGAAATTGAATAGTCAGATATTTGTAAAGTGTAACGGACTCCCATAACCGTTCTGAGAGATGCGTTATCGTAATCTTTGAGTTCATAATCCTCAATCATTTTATCAATACAGTTTTGGGCGGTTGCATAATGAGCGAGGTCAAGAGTTTTTTTAAGACGTGATACCGCTATTTCATCCTCGGTAAAGGTGAAAGGAGTGGTTTTTGTTATCGGTAAAAGGTCAAACCAATCGGTACCGTGTTTTTGCAGCAAACGTGAGAGTGACAGAATGGTTGAGTTAAGTTTTTCGGTTTTGAGATACGATTTATTAAAGACAATGTTATAACCTTCTCGGTTTACGGCGATTCTTCTGCCGTTTTGGTCGAGAATTTCTCCTCGCTGAGCCTTAATTGTGACGGTTCTCTTTGAAATACCAAGAGCCTGATTTATATAGGTTTCCGCATTAGAAATCTGAAGAGAGAAAACTCTTGCGGTATAAAAAAGCAAAATCACAACAAGAATAATCGACAAAACCGCAAGTCGCGGACGTTGTCTCTTTTGAAACGGCATAGAAAGCACCTCCTTACATAAAGGTTAGATTTTATTAAATACTTTTAAGTTTTTTCTCGAGGAAGTAAAAGGGAATGATAAAAATTGCTGTATAAATAACAGTTGGGATAAAATATGTGCTGTAATATTCTGCTCCCACTGTAATTCCTTTGAAGGAATAGAAAAAAGTCTGTCTTGTTAGAAGATAGAGAAATGCGGCTCCTAAGGATAAACAGGCGGCTGAGCGTATGTTCTTGTTCATGTAATAAGAGGATAAAACACCGCATAGGAGACCCAAAAACATAACTGCAAGGGTGTTAAAGCAAGAGGAGCCGCTCATAGATGTGTCCATAAGAGCTCCTGCGAAAAGACCGGCGGCAGCTCCGTACCATTCTCCGTAAAATAGAGAAACGGCAACAACAAGCGGAAGCAACGTTATGGGAACGGCGTGTCCGATTGCAAGGGTTACAAGTCCCGAATACCTTAGAACGAAAAGAAAAATTATTAAAATGAAATTTATTAAAAAAGCAAGATATCTGCCGCGGTTTTTTTTCATAATTATTCTCCCGACGGCAGAGCGTCACCCTGTCCCGCAAAAGAGGTCAGAACCATCACGTTTTTAAGCTCATCAAAACGTACGGCAGGTTCAATAACTGCATAAAGAGAGGAGGTTAGGGGATCGCTTTGAATATTCCTGACTGTTCCGATAATAAGCTTATCGGGGAAAACACCGCTGCCTGATGTTACAATTACATCACCGACAGCAACGGTACAGGTTCTCGAAAGATTGTAAAGACGTGTAGAGTGTGTGAGAGCAAATTCTCTTGTTCCCGAAATAACACCCGCGTCATTTGTTCGGGATGAATAAGCTCCGCAGACAAGCTCTGGACTGAGCACAGAGGTTACCTTTGAGGTTGAAAAACCGAGTTCGGTAACATAGCCAACAAGACCCTCGGCGGTTATAACGGGGTCGTAAAGTTCAACTCCGTCAAGAGTTCCTTTATCTATGGTGAAACCTTCAAAAACATCTTCGGGGTCGGTAGTAGTTACAAAAGCGGGACAAAACTTGAAATCCGGATTAGTTTCTTTAATTTCAAGGAAGTCCTTATAAAACGCATTGTCGTTAATAGCGGTTTCGTAATCAACAAGCTGTTCGCGAAGTTCGTTCAGCTCCTCTTTAAGTTCTTTATTTTCGAGAAGTATTTCATCCGACTTAATAAGGCGTTTTGAAAAATCGTCAACCGAATTTTTAATAGTAACAGCAAGAGATTTAAAGGGCGCGACAATAGATTCCCCAATGCTTGCTTGAGGAGAAATGTAATTTCCGAGAACCGTTAGCAAAATTGACAAAGCAATAATGGCGGCGGCAACGGCAAGGAAAATTTTAAATTGTCTGCTTCTGAAGAAAAAACGCAATTTAACTCACCTTATCTGTAGTTTTTATTTCTGCGGAAAACATAATTGTCAAAGCCGTGACCTGTTTCAAGACGCTTAGCGGTTCCTTCGACAACACAGTCAAGCGGATTATCGGCAACCCTTACATTCATTCCGGTTTCTTTTGAGATTCTTTCCGAAAGACCGCGGAGCAGAGCGCCTCCACCGGTTAAGACAATACCGTTTTCGATAATATCTGCAGAAAGCTCAGGCGGCGTTTTTTCAAGAGTGGTACGTATGCTTTCGATTATAACATCGAGGGTATCGCTCATAGCCTCTCTGACCTCTTCTGAAGAAATAGTTATATTCTTCGGAAGTCCGTCAAGAAGATTTCTGCCCTTTATCTCAACAGATTTTTCATCATCATAGGGAAGGGCCGAGCCGATTTCAATCTTAAGTTGCTCAGCCGTACGCTCGCCGATGAGAAGATTATACTTTTTGCGGATGTAGTTGATAATTGCTTCGTCAAGGTCGTCTCCTGCGGTACGGATAGACTGAGCGGTAACGATATCTCCGAGAGAAATAACGGCAACTTCGCTCGTTCCACCGCCGATATCTACAACCATGTTTCCGGTAGCATCTGAGATGGGAAGTCCTGCGCCTACTGCGGCTGCCATCGGCTCTTCGACTATGTCAACATCAACTGCACCTGCTTGCTTTACAGCATCATGTACCGCACGTGATTCAACTTCGGTAACACCTGCAGGAACACAGATTACAACACGGACTCTTGATATAAGGGATCCTTTGAGGGATTCCTTTATAAATCTTTTAAGCATTGCGGCGGTAACGTCATAGTCGGCAATAACGCCGTTTTTAAGGGGACGAACGGCAACAATAGAACCGGGGGTTCTTCCGATCATTTCCTTTGCCTCGGTTCCGACAGCTCTGACGGCATCATTTCGAACATCG
>JAZONJ010000163.1:0-5076 GCA_045654425.1 Acutalibacteraceae bacterium | reverse complement strand
TGAGGAGAAATATATTGCTGCGTCATCCTCTTCCGAAAGGGCGCAAGCAGGGAAGGAGGAAGAAGACTCAGAAACAAGGTCATTATAATCATCTGCAAAAGCGGGACATCCGGCACCTATGTAAATGAGCATTCTGTTTTTAGAAATCTTGTCCGCAACCGCTTCAACACGTCCGATAAATTCGGGTCCGAAGATAAGAGCATCGGCTTCGGCAAGGTTTAAGCAGTAGTCAATCTCGTCTGCAGCATAGCGGAAATTGAGCGGTACAGCGAGAGCTCCCGTCTTTAAAATTCCAAAATAAATCGGAAGCCAGTCGATGCAGTTCATAAGAAGAATGGCAACCTTTTTGCCTTTTCCTATTCCGTTTTGGAGTAGCATATTAGCGGTACGGTTTGCTTTTTCGTTAAAAACAGACCAGGTTATTTCTCTTCTGTAATGGCGAGCCTTCGGGGTTGACTCAACAAGGTCAAACTCCTGCCAGGTACGTCTGGTTTCGGGTTGGTCGGGGTTGATTTCGACAAGCGCGGTGTCATTTCCGAACTGGGCCGCGTTTCTTTCAAGTAGGTCTACAATAGTCATAATATTCCTCGAAAATTAATATAATATTTAACTTTTAATACTTTAACACTTTAAATCGATTTTGTCAAGTCTTATAAGCTGAATTTTAGACAAAAAATTATAAATTAAGCAGTTTTTCTGCCGTTTTGTGAAGTATTTGTTCTTTTTGTTCGAGAGTAAGGGGAAGAGAGTTGATTTTTTCGAGCTCAAAGCCTGCTCTGCTCCAAGGTGCGTCCGAGCCGAAAAGTATTTTATCAGCACCGTGACCGTTCACAATTCGCATAAACTGTTCGCTTCGGTAATACTCCTGACCCATAGAGGTATCTATATAAATACCTGTGCCGACAATGTATTCCTCGACCTCATCCCATTGATTAATACCGCCGAGGTGAGCCGCAATCATAGTGCCGCCTTTCATTTCTTTCCACACGTTATAAAACATTTCGGGCGAGCTTTTAAAAGGTGGCTTGAAAGCGGGGTCGTAACCTGCATGATGCAGAATTATAAGTCCCTTCGAAAAGGCGTAATCGTAAATTTTGAGCATAAATGGGTCATCAATATGAAAATCCTGATATTCACAGTGAAATTTTAAGCCTTTGAGACCGAGAGAGCAGACAAAATCAATATCTCTCTTCCAGTCGTCTGAGTGTGGATGAACACCGCCGAATGAAATTACATTGTCATTTTCTTCGGTTATTTTTGCTGCCCATTCATTTAAGGTCTTTGTCTGACTTGGTTTTGTGATAACGGGCTGAACAATCGAGAGGTCAACCCCGAACTTTTTCATATTATTTAGAAGTCCCGAAAGCGAACCGTCGTGACAGGGAATAAGCTGGTCGTTGCTTGCTGCAGTCAGAGATGCGATGGCACGCTCGTGTATCGCATCGGGAAAAGCGTGGGTGTGGAAATCAATTACCATTTTATACTCCTTGAAGCTGTATAATTAAAAGTGTCAAACCGTAAAGTATCGGTTGATGTGCTAAATATATTATTAGTGCCCGTCGTCCTATCCATTCAAACAAAGGCAGCCTGAAATAAAGAAATTTCGGCTTTGATTTCAGGTTTTTAACAATTCCCGAAAGGAAAAATCCCGTAAGGAAGAGAAAAATCCAGGGCAGAACGGGGAAATAATCCGCCGAAGAAAAATTGCTCGGTGGAAATCCGAGATAAGCGGTCAGGTAATTTGAGTACAAAAACCGCGGAAGCGAAACAATCCCGAAAAACACGCTTCGGTCACTAATGTCATATAAGAGAATGAAAAACAAAAAAGAAAGGATAGCGCCGAGTAAATGGGGGATTTTATAAAGATATTTTCTTATCGGTAAAAGCAGAAGCATTGCCGAGCCGTGAAAAACAAGAACCCCGAAATATATTGCAGAACGGGGGGTTGCAATAATGGTTACAAGAGATACCGCCACTCCGCCAAGCAAGGCAAAAAGTCCGTTTTTAAGAGGATGACGGGCAAAGAAATAACAAAAGCCCGAAACGAGAATAAATGTCCAACAAATGCTTTGCTGCCAAATAAAGTTTATGGGAGAAGAGAAAGAGCCCCAACGAATGCCTGCGATGTAATTTAAATCCCAAACAAAATGGTATATCACCATACTTAAAACAGCAATACCGCGAAGAGCATCTAAAAGATAATAGCGTTCTCTTTTTTCCAATCAAATCACCTCCGACAAAACAAAGAAATTATATCACAAAAGCCAAGTAAAGGCAATAACGCACCTTGATTTTTTCTCGAGGTATGGTATAATTTGCTTAAAGGGGTTGATGCGAATGAAACTTACCTTTGTCGGTACAAGTCACGGCATACCCGAAGCCGATAGATTTTGCACCTCCATGTTTTTAGAGGTTGGTGAGAATGTTTATATCATAGATGCGGGAGCTCCTGTTTCTCCGATGCTTCTAAAGTACGGACTTACTCACGAAGCGGTTAAGGGTGTTTTCATAACTCACCTTCACGGAGACCATTTTGACGGACTTTTTGAGTTTGTCGACCAACTCGGTTGGAGATATCTTTCATCTAACCCCGCAATACTTTTTCCCGAGGAAAAGGGCGTAGAACTTTTTAAATTTTATATAAATACGGTGTCTACCACCAAAAGAGAACTTGCCTTTGATACATATAAAGAGGGTAAAATATTCGAGGATGAAAAAATCTCGGTTAAGGCTATCTCGACCGACCACTCAAACCTCCCGTCGTATGCTTTTGAGGTAAATGCGGAAGGTAAAAAGATACTGTTTTCGGGAGATATGCACGCTGAGTTTACCGAGTATGACCACCTTTTTAAAGATAAGGAATACGACCTTGTGGTTTTTGAGGGCGCTCACGCAAATCTGCTTCAAAACGCGGATGTTATCGGTTCAATAAAAACAAAAAAGATGGTAATAAACCACCTTTATTCATATCGGAACCCCGAAAACGAACTCAAAGAATTAGCCGAAAGGCTGCCCTTTGAATTCGAAGCGGCAACAGACGGTATGTATTTATTTTTATAAGGAGAGATTAAAATGAAAAGAACAGGCGGACAAATATTTTTAGATATACTCGGCGGATTTGCAAGCATTATTCTCAGTATAGTGTTTATTTTAGTGGCATTTCTTTTACCGGTTTATTATTCGGTTGCGGGAATGCTTCAGCCCAAGACCATTACAACCGTTATTCAGAATATAGATTATGTTGAAATAATCAAAGAGTCAGCTGATGTTAATCAGGCGATTGAGGATTTGGGAATTGACAGCAAGATAACCGACGAAATCATTAAGAGCAAAGAGGTTGGCGCTCTGCTTGAGGATTGCGCCGGTAAGCTGACTGATATTCTCGGCGATTCGGCGGCTGACCTTAGCCAGCTTGACGCATCTTTTTTACAGGGACTCGTTGACGAGCATATGGATGACATTTTGACGGTTGTTGAAGAAAAGACCGAGATTCCGATTGTTAAGGAAGAAATCAAAACCGAGGTAAACAAATTTATTGAGGAAAATGCCGGTGCAATTGAAGAAACCGTGCTTGAGCTTGAGCCCGTCAAGCAGGCAATAGTTACATATGACACCGTTACCGAAACGGTTCAGAGAACTCTCAAATGGCAGTATGCTTTAGGACTTGCGCTGGTAGAGGCTCTTCTTCTCGGACTTATTTATCTTATGAGAAAGCGTAACTTTGGCGGATTTATCTGGATTGCCGTTGATACGGGAATTGTTGGCGCGCTGGTTTCGGGAATGGTAGCAATAATCAGTAGCGGACTTATTAAGGAACTGATTGCAGATCTTCCGAGCTTTGCGACCGGAATCGTTGATTCGGCTGTCGGAGCAGCACAGACAAAACTTATAATAGCGCTCGTTACCTGCTTTGCAATAATGGTCGCTTCAATAGTGGCTTGCGTAGTGCTCAGAATCAGAAAAAAGAAAATGGCAGCGCTTCCCGCAGAAGAGTCTGCCGTAGCAGTAGCAGAAGAAACAGTTTAATATATAAAAACAAAATGCGAGGTGAATTCACCTCGCGTTTCTATTTATTATCGGTTCTGCCTATTAAATAATCTATTGAAACTTTATAAAAATCTGCTATTCTCATCAGAATTTCGAGTTTTGGTTCACGGGTCATCAGCTCGTAATTCTGATAGGTTTTTTCTGTAATGTCGCAGTATATTGCAACTTGAGCCTGTGTAAACCCTTTTTCTTTTCTGAGAGATTTAAGTCTGTCTGACAATACTTTCCTCATATATATATCACCTACAATTGTTCTTGACAAAACAAGTATAAGGAATTAGAATTGCAAATATACCAACAAACGTAGGTGTAGAGAAAGGAGTTATAAAATGGCTGAATTTTGTCCCGATTGTGTTAGAAAAATATTCGAAGTTGATAGAAAAGATGAAGATTATGTATTGTCTGATGAGCTGTGTTTTTGTGAGGAGTGTTGTGAGTGGAAGCGAGTTGTGATTTGTGAAAAGAAATCAGAGTCTTTAAAGTTAGGGAAATTATTGGGGTTAGTGAATTTTTTAAAAAATAAAAAAGGCGGTTGATTAACCGCCTTTTATTGATTTTAGTATGGTTTCAATATTCTCATCCGAATACTCGATTTCAGCAGAGAACATTCGGCAGATATCGGCTATCTCGGAAAAAGCAAGCAAACCATTTTTGGCTTTTAGCGCTGAGCAGATTTTCCTGATTATGTAAACCGAAAAGGCAGAGAACAAAATGCCGTCATTTAAGTCTTCCGAGGAATGTCTCAGGACAAAATACACCGCAAGCTGTTCGAAAACAGAATCCCATTCAAAAAGGGTTGTGTCGGTTTCGGCATTTAAAAGTCCGATATATTTTTCCCACTGGGTGTCAAGCCTTTCAAGAGAATAAAACAGAGAGGAATAATCTTTGTCTTCAAAATTTTTAACAGAGGCAAGCCTTTCGGAAAAAGGCAGAGTTCTGTCTTGCAAAATCGAGAGCACTTTTTCTCTTTCGGGGTAGGTTGTTACAGCCTCGGATGTGTCAATATCGATAAGTTTCACCTTATCGGTA
>JAZONJ010000162.1:0-1915 GCA_045654425.1 Acutalibacteraceae bacterium | reverse complement strand
GATTTTCGGAAAGGTTGTTTCCGAAGTTTATGCCGAAGGCGGAGCCGCTGGAATTTGGAGTTCATACGTAAGATATATCGGAGCCGGCGCTCTTGCCGCAGGCGGGATTATCAGCCTTATCAAATCCCTTCCCCTCATCATCAAAACCTTCAGCGGAGCTATGAAGAGTATGATGGCTGGCGGAAAAGCAAGCGGTGAACGCACATCTCAGGACATAAATCTTGTTGTCGTTCTCGTAGCTATCGTTATTCTCACTCTTGCGATTTGGCTCATCCCCGCAATCCCCGTTAGCCTTATCGGTGCCGCAATCATCGTTGTTTTCGGCTTCTTCTTTGCGACTGTTTCTTCTCGAATGGTTCGTTTAGTAGGCAGCAGTAACAACCCTGTTTCAGGTATGGCAATTGCAACCCTTCTTATCGCAACCCTTATCTTAAAGGTTACAGGCGCAGATGGTGTTGCAGGTATGGCAAGCGCTATCGCTATCGGTTCTGTAATTTGTATCGTTGCCGCAATCGCAGGCGATACCTCACAAGACCTTAAGACCGGCTTTATTCTCGGCTCTACCCCCAGAAAGCAGCAGATTGGTGAAGTTGTCGGCGTTGTTGCTGCCGCACTCGCAATCGGTGGTACACTCTATCTTCTTGATTCTGCTTGGGGCTTCGGTTCTGAACAGCTTGCTGCTCCTCAGGCAACCCTTATGAAGCTTATCACAGAAGGTGTTATGGAAGGAAATCTTCCTTGGGGACTCGTATTTGTCGGCGTATTTATTGCTATTGTTATCGAAATGCTCGGCATACCCGTTCTTCCCTTTGCTATCGGTGTTTATCTCCCCGTTCAGCTTAACGCTTGTATCATGGTAGGCGGACTTGTTCGTCTTGCTCTTGATAAGATGAAGAAGCCCGAAGAGGAAAAGACCGCTATCGTTAACGACGGTGTTCTCTTCTGCTCAGGTATGATTGCCGGCGAAGGCCTTGTTGGAATTCTCCTCGCTCTGCTTGCAGTATTCGGTGTTGACTCTGCGCTTAACCTTTCCGCTCGCTTCGGAATTCCGCAGATTGTATCCGATATCGGCGGTATCGTTCTCTTTGCAGTTATCGTTCTTACCGTACTTCGATTCTCACTTTGGAAGAAAAGAGCAAAGGTAAATGAAGAAGAATAAAATACCCGAGAATTATCTCGAAAAAATCCCCGTCAAATCTCAGGCTATCGGTTTTTCGGTAGACGAAAAAAATATCGTCACACTCGAGCTTGAAAACAAAGGCATTTTTAATAAAGTTGCTCAAAAGCTTTTTAAAAAGCCCCGTGTCAGCTATATTCATCTCGATGAAAACGGAAGTTTCGTATGGACTCAGATTGACGGAGAAAAAAGCATTTTAAAAATCGGCGAAGAAGTAAAAGAGCATTTTGGAGACGCCGCAGAGCCTCTCTATGAGCGACTTTCACAGTTTGTAAAAATCTTAGAATCTTACCGATTTATAAACTTTAAATAACGCAAAACACCGAGTTTTTAAACTCGGTGTTTTCTTTTCCACATTTTGATATTTTGACCTATCGGTCAAAATATGGTATAACCCCAAATGATATGTTTCTCAGCGAGCTAACGCACGAGAATTTGAAAAAATTCGCAAAATTATTAAACTAAAAGTAAGAATAAAAAAAGGACTGTGTAAACAGTCCTTTTTTTATTCTGTTGTCATCATCTCAACATAATTCTTAATAACCTTAACGCAGTTTTCTGCGCCAAGCTTACCCGAATTGAGTGTTAAATCGTAGTTCACGGGATTAGTCCAATAATTACCCTTTGTGTAATATTTATAATAGTCAGCGCGGAACTTATCGGTTTCAGTGATAAGTTCGTTTGCTTCATACTCGGTAACATCCATTTTTTCCATAACGTTTTTAAGACAAACATCTC
>JAZONJ010000161.1:0-3603 GCA_045654425.1 Acutalibacteraceae bacterium | reverse complement strand
AAAATCCCTGTCGAAACCTTTACACCCCCATATTAAGATAGGAAAAATTAACGGTTTTGCTCTTTGATAGCTCTTTCAATATCACGATTGGCGCTTCTTTCGGCTGCAACCGCACGCTTATCATAAAGCTTTTTGCCTCGGCAAAGTCCGAGCTGCACCTTTACAAGCGAACCCTTAAAATAAAGTGAAAGGGGAACGAGTGCAAGACCTTGCTGTTTTACGAGTCCGAAAAGACGCATTGTTTCTCTTTTGTGAAGCAGGAGTCGTCTAACTCTCATCGGGTCGCGGTTGAATCGGTTTCCGAAATCGTAAGGGGAGATGTGCATTTGCTTTATAAGCATTTCTCCGTCATCAACACTGCACCAAGCATCTTTAAGGTTAACTCCGCCCTGACGGATGCTTTTGATTTCGGTTCCTGTAAGCTCAATTCCCGCTTCGATGCTTTCAATGACGAAATACTCGTGAAATGCGGCTTTGTTAGTTGTTATTGTTTTAGTATTTTCCACTGAAAACACCTCCTTTATTCCGGGAATAATTATTTTACCCTGTAAATAACGAAATAGTCAAGTGAATTTTGCCGAAAAATGACCTCTCCTAAGAGGGAGAGGTCAAAAAGCGCATAAATTACTTCTGCTCTGCATTGTTTGCGGCAGGAATCTGCTGCTTTAATGCTGCGCGTGTCTTTCTGACTTCAGAAAGGTTTGCGGTAAGTCCTTCGTCTGCACGACGCATAATATCGTCAACAAAGTCCTGAGCTGCCTTTCTCATTTCGCGGCTCTTCTGCTGAGCGGTAGAAATGATTTCGCTTGCCTTCTCCTGAGCAAGGCGGGTAATCTCTTCCTGAGTAACGAGAGCCTTTGCACGCTCTTCAGCAGAACGGATGATTCCGTCAGCCTCTCTCTTAGCGTTTGTGATGATGTCGGTGCGATCGGCAACGATTCCTCTTGCCTGCTTAATTTCACCGGGGATATTAAGACGGATATCGTCGATGAGCGCGCGAAGCTTTTCAACATCAACAACAGTGCGCTTACCGGGAAGCTTTACCCCTCCGTCAAGTATTTCGTCAAATTGTTCGAGTAATTCTTCAATAGACATATTTTTTTATTTCCTTTCTATTTTAATCTCTTTAATATATCGCTGTGGATAGCCTCAGGTACAAAATCCGAAATGTCTCCGCCCATACTAGCAATCTGTTTTACCATGCTTGAGCTGAGATACATATTCTCAGCGCTTGTGGTAAGAAAGACGGTTTCAACCTCGGGATTCAGTTTTTTATTTGTAAGCGCCATCTGAAACTCATATTCAAAGTCGGTAACAGCGCGTAGGCCCTTAACAATCGCCGAAGCATCTTTCTCGGCGGCGTAATCTGCGAGAAGTCCTTCCGAGTGGTCAACTTCAACGTTAGGAAGCTCAGCGGTAGCACGTCGTATCATATCCATACGCTCTTCGATAGTAAAACTGGTTGAGTTAATCTTTTTCGCGTTAGACATAACAACGACGATGACCTTCTCAAACATTTTTGAACTTCTGGCTATTATATCCAGATGTCCCTTAGTGACAGGGTCAAAACTACCGGGACAAACTGCAATTGATTTTTTCATTTGAATTAACCTTTCCTGTAAACCGTTACATTAATCTTACCGTAGCGGTAAACCTTTTGAACTGTAAATCCACCTGTTACTTCGGGAAGCGCGACATCGCTCGGATGTTCACAGATTATAATTCCAAAGTCGGACATTTTTGTTGCAACAGTTTCGAGCGCTCTGATAAGAAGTCCTGCTTCATACGGTGGGTCAAGAAAAGCAATGTCAAAGGTTTCGTTAGTTGTTGCAACGTATCCGATAGAATCGCGTTTTACGATTTTAGCTTCCTTCTCAAATCCGCAGTTTACAATATTTTCGGTGCAGATGCGAATAGCGGCAGGGGAGGAATCAACAAAAACCGCGCTCAAAGCGCCGCGGCTCAGAGCCTCAATACCCATCTGTCCGCTTCCTGCAAACATATCAAGAAAGCGTCTGCCTTCTATATCAAACTGTATCGCGCTGAAAATTCCTTCCTTGACTTTGTCGGTTGTCGGTCTGACGTCATTTCCGTCTAAGGAACGGAGTCTTTTTCCGCGGGCGATACCTGTAATAACTCTCATTACATCACCTGAACAAAATTATACACATATATTATGACATTAAAGATACTATTTTGTCAATAGGGAAAATGAAAATAAGCGTCTAAAATCAAAAAATGATTTTGAACGCTTATTTTTTTGCTTATTTCATCATTTCAAAGGCTTTCAGCCATTCGTTTTTAATAAGTTCGTGTCCCATTGGGGTGGGGTGTACACCATCGGCCGTCCAATATGTAGGCTCTGCAGTTTCACACGCCTTATCAAATACTTCCTGAAGAGGTATATATATAAGATTGTGTTTTTCCGCAATCCTTTTAGCTGCGGCTGCATTAAGCTTAGCGCCTTCCACGAAACGCTCAAATCGGTCAGGAACGTCTTCGGTATTGCATGTAGCGCGACCTTCAAGTACAAATGCACCAAGAAGCATAATCTTAATATCAGGAAGGGCTTCCTTAACCTCTGTAATCAGCATATCATATATCTTTTCAAACTTTTCGGGCGCAACACCGTTTTGACTTCCGATTTCATGCCATATATCGTTAATACCTATAAGCAGACTCATATAATCGGGATTCAGGTTGATTATATCTGCCTTGATTCTGGCATAAACATCAACGATTCGGTTACCGCTGACACCACGGTTTAAAAATCTGTACTCTGCGGGATATTTTGCACCGAGTGCACCCTTTACAAACTGAGCATAGCCATAGCCTGCGTGGTCGTTATTAGCGTCGCGGCTTCTGCTGCAATCGGTTATTGAATCGCCTTGAAAAAGTATAAACTTTGACATAAATATTCTCCTCATTAAGTTGCTGTAAATAATTATAATACATAAACTGATAAATGTATATAAAAATTTATACAAATAATGCAAAAAAATAAAGACCGTCGTTTGACGGCCTTTAAATTAGATTATTTAATTCCGGTGCTTGCTGTATCCTTCTGGATAACGTCGTGTGCTCCGCCTTCTACGATACTTGTTGCAGAAACAAGTGTGAGTTTTGCTTTCTGCTGAAGTTCAGGAATTGTGAGTGCTCCACAGTTACACATGGTTGACTTAACCTTGGAAAGCGAGATGTTGACATTGTCCTTAAGACTTCCTGCATAGGGAACATAGGAGTCAACGCCTTCCTCAAAGGAGAGCTTCTTGTCTCCGCCAAGGTCGTATCTCTGCCAGTTACGAGCGCGGTTTGAACCTTCGCCCCAGTACTCCTTATAATAATTTCCACCGATGGAAATCTTGTTTGTCGGAGATTCGTCGAATCTTGCAAAGTAACGACCGAGCATGATGAAGTCTGCACCCATTGCAAGAGCAAGTGTCATATGATGGTCGTGAACGATACCACCGTCGGAGCAAACAGGAACGTAAACACCGGTTTCCTCGAAATATTCGTCTCTGGCTTTGCAAACATCGATAAGAGCAGTAGCCTGTCCGCGACCGATACCCTTTGTTTCACGGGTGATACAGATTGAACCGCCAC
>JAZONJ010000160.1:0-3527 GCA_045654425.1 Acutalibacteraceae bacterium | reverse complement strand
TCGGCAAATATTTTTTATAATAAGGCAGGAAGCGTTTTAAAAGTGTTCCTGTTTTATATGTTCTTTCAGACAAAATAAATCACCTCAATACAGTCATTATACAATCTCACGCGCATAAAATCAAGGCACACAGAAATATTTCTGTGTGCCCTTATCTATATTATATTGCGCCGTTTTCAATAAGCAAAAGTCGGTTGTATTTTGAAAGTCTCTCGCTTCGGCAAGGTGCTCCTGTTTTTATCTGTCCTGCAGATACACCGAGAGCTAAATCCGAAATAAATGTGTCTTCAGTTTCGCCCGAACGGTGTGAAATTACCGCCGCATAGCCGTTACCCATCGCAGTTTTTATAACCTGCAGAGTCTCGCTGACGGTACCGATTTGATTCGGTTTTATGAGAATAGCGTTTGCCGCCTTCATTTCTATTCCCTGTCTCAGTCTCTTTTCGTTTGTAACAAAAAGGTCGTCACCGACAAGCTGAAGTCGAGTGCCGAGCTTTTCGGTAAGTTCCTTAAAACCTTCAAAATCACTCTCTCCGAGTCCATCCTCGAGCGATACGATAGGATATGAATTAGCGAGATCCGCCCACATATCAATCATTTCGGTACGGTCAAGGGTTTTCTTTCTTTTCGGCATTTTATAAAGCCCGCTGTCACACATCCATTCACTTGTCGCGGCGTCAAGGCAAATCTTAACATCGTTTGTTGTAAAGCCTGCCTTTTCGATAGCCTTTACAATGAATTCGAGAGCCTCTCTATCATCCTTTAAATCGGGTGCAAAACCGCCCTCATCTCCTACAGCCGTCGAGAGTCCTTTTTCCTTTAAAAGACCCTTTAAAACGTGATAAATGCTGACGCAAATATCCATAGACTCTGAGAAACTCTGCGGTTTTACAGGTTGTATCATAAACTCCTGAATATCAATATTGTTTGCCGCGTGAGCGCCGCCGTTTATAATGTTCATCATCGGGCGCGGCATAACAAGTTCCCTGCCTGCTCCAAGATGCTTATAAAGGGAAATTCCCTCGCTTTCAGCCGCCGCTCTTGCCACCGCCATCGATACCGCTAAAATACCGTTTGCGCCAAGATTACCCTTGTTTTCGCTTCCGTCAAGCTCACACATAGTTTTATCTATTGCGGCCTGGTCGGAAACATCCATTCCTATAAGCTTTGGCCCTATAACAGCGTTTACATTTTCACAAGCTTTTTTTACGCCTTTCCCGAAAAGTCGGTCTCCACCGTCACGAAGCTCGCAGGCTTCAAAACTACCCGTTGACGCTCCCGACGGTACAGCTGCAAATCCTTTTGCTCCGTTTTCACACTCTACAGTCGCATAAACTGTCGGGTTGCCTCTCGAATCAAAAATTTCATACGCCTTTACTGATTTTATTTTGCTCATCAAAGCTCTCCTTTAACTAATTTATGTATTTATTTTGCCCATTTTTTTGTAAAATAAAAATACTTTCCTTTTTTTATTATTTGTGATATAATCTATTATGTATATTTATGTTTATTTTAAGGTTGGATTATATTTATGATTAACAACGAACCGAAAGAGTTTGGAAACAATATAATTGCAGGAAGAAATCCCGTTATGGAGGCTATCCGTTCAGGCCGTGAAATCGACCGTTTGCTTGTCGTTCACGGACAGACCGGCGGCTCTGTTCAGGCAATCATTGCCAAGTGCGCCGAACGAAAGATTCTCATAAAAGAGGTTTCTTCTTCAAAGCTTGACTATATGACAGGCGGTGCTAACCATCAGGGCGTAGCCGTTATTATCGCCGAGCAGGAATACTGTGAAGTTTCTGATATCCTCGCTCTTGCAGAAGAACGCGGTGAAAAGCCCTTTATCATCGTCTGTGATGAAATCGAAGACCCCCACAATCTCGGCGCAATAATCAGAACCGCCGAAGCTGCAGGAGTTCACGGAATTATTATTCCAAAAAGAAGAAGCGCTTCTCTCAACGTAACCGTTGCAAAATCCGCATGCGGAGCACTTGAATATATGAAGGTGGCTCGTGTTACAAATATTGCTAACACCATTGACGAGCTTAAAGAAAAAGGTGTTTGGGTTTTCGGTGCCGATATGGACGGAGACGATTATTCAAAAACCGATTTTGACTGTCCCTGCGCTCTTGTTATAGGAAACGAGGGTCGCGGTATCGGTCAACTTGTTGAAAAGAAATGCGACGCTATTGTAAGTCTTCCAATGCTCGGAAAGATAAATTCGCTTAACGCGTCTGTTGCGGCGGGAATATTAATGTACGCTGTTGTTAAAAGCCGTAAAGGAATCTGATCGAAAGGAGAAAGGTCTGAATATGAATCTGTTTTCAAAAAATGTTAATGACACGGAAGATTTTGAGGATTATTCTACCCTTACTCTTCCTTTTGTAACCGATAAGGTAATTAAAGAACATACCGAACAGGAAAACAAAGAGCCTGAAATTATCATTCCTGAAGAGCCCGAGAAGACCTCCAATACAGAAGAAATCGAGGTGTATCCCGGCGGTGTATCTCCGCTCGAAGCTCTGAAAAATAAAATGAACTCCGAGGTTTCGGATGAACTGACCCCAAAAATCGAAGAAGAGGCAATTACTGAGCAAAAAAAGCCTACAGAGCGTATTTCTCTTCTTAAAAGATGTATGCCTTATATCTATGATGAAAACGGAGTAAGCCAGGCCGACACCAAACCCGACTATGTTCTCGAAAGTGTTGACGATATCATCCGTTCTGCCGAAAAACGCGCTAACGAAAAAATAGCAGAGCGTTATAAATTAACAGATAAAAACGGGAAAAGCATTAAAATTGAAGACATAGAGACCCCTAATTCTAAAGTTTCCGCACCCGAAAAGACAACGACTGATATAACTGCTGAAATAAAGGTTGAAAAAGCCTCTCTTCCTAAACAAGCTGATATTCTTTTCGATGATTTTAATTCAAAAAGAACCGAAGTAACTCCGACAGAAAGCATAACTACAGCATATTCAAAGCTTACAGATCTTCATACAGGTATACCGACCCTCATAGATTCTCCTACCATAACAATGCCGGCTGTAAAGTCCGAAAAAACAACCGTTATGGAGGAAATAGTAAGCCATACCAAACCTGTAAATATAAAGGATGCTCCCGCGCTGAAGCCAAATAAACCAATTTCGGTCAATGTTGCGAGCGATGACGTGATTCCTGAAGTCGACGACGACTATCGCGCTCCCGAGGATGCTTCCAGAATCGGTTTGAAACTCAAAAAGAACCGCCGCTCTGCATTCACAAGATTTCTTGTATGCATGCTCATGGCAATAGCATCTGCAGTTTTCACATTTTTTGTTCCGAACGACGTTTTCGGCCAGCTGTCCTTTATCCCCTCGGTTATACAGTTTGGCTTGCTTGTAATATCCGCATTTACCAATATCGGAATTTTCTCAGCATTTAAAAATATATTTACCAAAAGTTCTACCTCGGCAGCCCCGATTGCTTTATCAGTTTCCGCCACCTTACTTTATGTGATTTTCGGACTGATTACAGGCTCATAT
>JAZONJ010000159.1:0-2144 GCA_045654425.1 Acutalibacteraceae bacterium | reverse complement strand
GGGGTTTCCGCAGAACTTTTGAAAATCCTCATTCTGCAATATCCGCTTAAATTAAATTCAAGTTCGAAATCGCTTTGGGTTTTGTAGTAAATAATATCAACTTTTAGGTTGGGTATCATATTTTAATCTCCTTAAAATTTTAGGAAGTCTAACATTTAAGCGGTTTCTTCTGTGTCGCTTTCCTCAGGTGTCTCCTCTTCGGTTGAGTCGGAAGGTGTGCTTGTTTCATCTGAACTTGGAGTATCACTTGTGGTTGTATCACTGGGTGAGTCAGGCTCGGAGGGAGAAGGCTCTTGCGGTGTGGAGGTAGTCGGAGAAGAGGTGCTCGGTGTCGATGTGCTTGGAGTAGTTGTGCTCGTTGTCGGAGCAGGTGTGCTGGAAGTAGTTGTACCCGGGACCGATGTGCTCGTTGTATTTGTACCCGATGTCGATATATTTGAAGACGAGTTGTTCGG
The DNA here is from genome assembly GCA_045654425.1 of Acutalibacteraceae bacterium. Classification (GTDB taxonomy): domain Bacteria; phylum Bacillota; class Clostridia; order Oscillospirales; family Acutalibacteraceae; genus SFWF01. Next base: position 1,689 of record JAZONJ010000159.1, on the reverse strand, counting down.
TGTGGTAGTACTCGGCCTTAATGTAGATGTATTAGACCCTGAAATATTTGAATTTGATGAAGAGTTTAAGTCGGAAGAACTTGTAGTTTCGTTAGGTGCGAAATCGTTTGAGTTTGTATAATCGGAGCTTGTGTAATCGCTATTTTCGTCCTGATTTAAACTTGCATCATATCCATCAAGCCCCTTTGCATCATACCAAGCTTGTGGGTATCTCGGATTGGGGTTGAGTTTTGCGGACAAATTAGATACATAAAACCCATCATCAATCTTCTTTGCCATAATTACAAGCCTTGAATTTTCAAAGGTTGTCTTTTCATCGGCACAGGTTACAAGGGTTAAAATGCTGTCATTAATACCAATCTCTATATTTGTATTAAAGAGTGAACGCTCACGAGCCTCTTCAATCCAAGAATTAAAATCATCCTCACCTGCAAATGAAGACCTTGTAAAGTTATAAAGGTATCCGTTGTCATCCTTTGCGGTTGCATTCATTATCATAACCGAGAAAACAATGTAGTCTTCAAAGCCGTCTGCTGTTGTAATTTTAATTGTGGGACAGTCAAGATAAAAGCCCAGACTCTTATATTTGCTTAAAGTTCCGAACATAGAGCCGTTTTTCATACTGTGTCCGTATACAGTAAGGTTTTGACTTTTATTATCACCGCTTAATTTATTTCTGTAATCAAAGAACAAGGCTCCGTAACGGCTTTTCTTTTTATACATATTGTGGTTAAGGTAGTACTCGTTATCTTCGGTCTGATAAATAGGATGGTCAATTGCAGTATTTTCTATGGTTATCCAGGCCTTGATATCGGGGTTTTCTTTCGACAAAATGTCAAAAAGCTTGGGCGCGTCAGCCTCGGTTAAAACGGTATCTTCATATACAGCCCTTATATCATCAATAATGTTTTGTTGATGTTTATCTGAAATAAAATGTGAACCCAATCCAATTGCAGATACAAAGAAAGCAAGTAAAGAAACGATAAACACAATTTTTGTTATAAAGTCTTTAATGTCATTTGTTTTTCTAGGGATGAATTTATCCAAAAATGAAAGGAAACGGTTTTCTTTATTTTCAGAATGCTCATCGTTCAAGGGCAGAGAATTATCAGTCTCAATTTCGTTTCCGTCTTCATCAACCACAAGGTCTTCAAAGCTTTCATATTGAGAAACCGAAGCCTCGGCCACATTTTCTTGCTCATCCAAAGGCTTTATGCTGTTTGAATATATCACATTTTCTTCTATTTCATCCTCTTCAACCGGAATAAAAGAGTTAAAATGAGAAAAATCTTCTTTTGCAGGTAGGTCGTTTGAAAAACTCGGAGAACTGCCGTAGGCAACAAACTGCGCAGGAGCAACAGGATAAGCTTCGGCGTAAAGTCTTATCATATTAAGAGCAATGTGTGCAGAATAATCACGAATTTTTTGTCTTGAATAAAGGGGAGATAGTTTAAGTTCTCTTACAAGATAGCCGTTTTTATCAGCGACTGCAACATAAACAAGCCCAACCGGCTTACCCTCGTCTCCGGTAGGTCCGGCATTGCCTGTAATTCCCACGCCGATATCAGAGTCACTTAAAAGTCTGACGTTTTTAGCTAAATACATAGCGGTTTGCCAACTTATAGCGCCGTTATCATTAATTATATCGGCAGGGATTGAAAGAGCTTCTCTTTTAATTCGGTCTGAATA
>JAZONJ010000158.1:0-13004 GCA_045654425.1 Acutalibacteraceae bacterium | reverse complement strand
CGAATGTAGTCGGAATCGACCCTTCTATTCTCGGAAAACCCGAAGATTTCGGTTGGTCGAATGTTCTTGCTGACAGTTGGTATGAAGTTGCTAAGACCTGGGTTAAAAAGGGTTGGAGCGAGTTTATTAAATTCGACTGCCGCAGAGTTGAGGGCACGGGCGGACTTCTCCGCATTACCCCCGAAAGAAGCATTCCGATTGGTTCTATAATCGTTACAGCTAACGATTCTAACGCTAATACCGATTATGCAGGTCACGTTTCAATCTATGCAGGTTGGAAGGATGGATACAACTGGGTTTACCACGTTGGAAACGACAACGGACCCGAGTTCTGCTCTATCGAGCGTATGGGATATAACCCTGATCCCCACTACCGTCAGTGGCTCGTTGCTATCATTACTCCTCCAAACGTTCTGAACTACGCTCCGAAGCTCGAAGTAACCGTTACCGACGAGACAGGCAAGCCTGTTAAGGATGCAACCGTTACCTTAAAGCGTGATAAGAACGGCAAGGAAATCGACCTCGGCAAAACCGATGATAAAGGTATTGCGAAAAAGGATTATCTCTACTATGACGGTATGACCGTAACCGTTACCGGCGCGGATGGAAAAACCGCTACCGCCAAGATTACCCTTACGGCAGAAAACAACAGTGAAAATAAACTCAGCGTAACGCTGAAATAAGAAAAGAGCCTCTCGACAGAGAGGTTCTTTTTTTAATGCAAAATTACATCGCGGCATAGCAGCGCATAAATTATTCATTAAATCTTTTCGGTATAATTAATCAATTCAGCGGATATGATGTTAAAAGAATGTGCTTGACATTCTCAGAAAGTTTTGGTATAGTTGAACTTGCTTTTTAGCAAAATATAGGAAAAAGGAGGAAAATATGTGAAAACCTACGAGATTTTCGACATTTCGAAAAGCCTTGGAGAGCCTTTGCTTTCAAAGACCGAATTTCCTTGGGAAGCCTTGCCGATGATTCGAGATTTCATTCTGGAACTTGGTCCTACCCTCGATAAATCGGTTTACGAAGAAGTAAAGCCTTCTGTTTGGGTCGCGAAAAACGCAAAGATTTCGCCATCGGCTGATATAACAGGACCTACAATTATCGGAGAGAACACCGAAGTTCGCCCCTCTGCATTTATCCGTGGTTCAGCGCTTATCGGAAACGGATGTGTAATCGGAAACTCAACCGAGGTTAAAAATGCGATAATTTTCGACTCGGTGCAGATTCCCCATTACAACTATGTCGGAGATTCTATTCTCGGCTACTGTTCGCATCTCGGAGCAGGGGCTGTCACTTCAAATGTTAAGAGTGATAAAAGCCTTGTTACCGTGAATGAGAACGGAAGGAAAATCCCGACAAATCTTAAAAAATTCGGCGCAATGGTCGGAGATTATGTTGAGGTCGGTTGTAATACTGTTCTTTGTCCCGGAACGGTTATCGGCAAAAACTCAAATGTATATCCCCTATCTCGCGTCCGCGGATTTGTCCCCGAAAAATCAATTTTCAAATCAAGTGAGAATATTGTCCCCAAAAAAGATTAAAACTAACTAAAAAAGCTAGCGGGACAAAATACTTAAAGCGCCAGACCGCGATACTATCGCGGTGACGAGGAAAGAAGTTTTCGAAGTTTTCGGCGGGTGCTTCTTCGGCTTTTATAATTTTGGTCGTAAGGCTGGGAACAAATAAACAAAACCCCATCCAAGAAATTAAAACATATAAAATATAGTCCCGCTGCTCCAAAAGAAAAGGAGTTAAAAATTATGTGCGGAATTATAGGTTACACAGGGCAGCAAAACGCTCTGCCCTTACTGATTGAGGGACTGCGTTCCCTCGAATACAGAGGTTACGACTCTGCAGGAATTGCATTTTTTAAAAACGGAGAACTCCGTAGTATCAAAAGCGCGGGAAGAATTGATGTTTTAGCATCAAAAATCGACCCTGACCTTTCATCCGTTTGCGGTATAGGTCATACCCGTTGGGCAACACACGGGGCTCCGAGTGACGTAAATTCACATCCACACGGAACAGATAGATTATATATAGTCCATAACGGAATTATCGAGAATTATGCCGAGCTTAAAGCTGAGCTCGAAAAAGAGGGCTACACATTTTTATCAGAGACCGATACCGAGGTTGCGGCAAAGCTTATCGACCTTTATTTCGGCAAAACGGGTGACCCTGTTTTATCGCTTCAAAAAGCTTCAAGTCGTTTTCGCGGTTCTTTTGCGATAGCGGCGGTATTTGAGGGTTTTTCCTCTATTATTTACGGAATCAGACGCGATAACCCAATGCTTGTCGCATTATCGGACGAAGGTAATTTTATCGCATCGGACATTTCGGCGGTGCTGAAATTTACCGACCGATACCTTAGTGTTAACGAAGGCGAAACAGCGGTTGTAGGACGCGACTTTGTGAAAATTCTCGACAGCGAGCAAAACGAGATTAAAAGAGAAGAGCAAAAGGCATTATGGAGCCGAGACGCTGCCGAAAAAGGTGGCTTTGACCATTTTATGCTGAAAGAAATTCACGAAGAGCCTGAAGCGGTAATTAAAACTCTGAGACCCCGAATCAGAGAGTCTCTTCCCTTTTTTGAGTCTCCGCTTCTCACAAAAGAAAGGCTTTCGGGTTACGAGCATATCCACATTATCGCTTGCGGAACGGCTTACCATGCAGGACTGATTGCAAGGGTTGCGATAGAGCGACTTTGCAGAAAAAGAGTGTCGGTTTGTCTTGCTTCAGAGTTTAGATACAGCAATCCGATTTTATCTGAAAATGACCTTGTTATCGTTATTTCACAGTCGGGAGAAACGGCAGATACTTTAGCGGCTTTACGGCTTGCAAAGGAAAAGGGTGCCGCTGTGCTCGGAATTGTCAATGTTGCAGGTTCTTCTGTTGCCAGAGAAGCAGACGATACCGTCTACACTCTTTGCGGTCCCGAAATCGCCGTCGCATCGACCAAGGCTTTCACGGTTCAGATAGCGCTCTTATATCTCATAACTCTGCATATTGCTTATACCGAAGGTAAGCTAACCAAAGAGGATACTAAAAAATATGCAGATGAGCTGCTGTCAGATATTCCGCTAAAGATTAAAAAGGTTATTGATATGTCCGAAGAACTTAAGAAAATTGCCGAAAGGTTTAATTCTTTCCATTCTGTTTTCTTTATCGGACGCGGTATCGACTACGCATTATGTAACGAAGCCGCCCTTAAATGCAAGGAGATTTCCTACATTCATTGCGAAGCCTATGCGGCAGGAGAACTGAAGCACGGAACAATTTCTCTCGTTACTGACGGTACACCTGTTGTGTGCCTTATGACCGAGCCCGCTATCTCTGACAAGATGATAAGCAACATCCGTGAGGTAAAAAGCCGAGGAGCAGATGTTTTACTCATTACAAACGAAAGTCTGGAATATCCCTCGGATATTGCAGACACCGCTTTGCGTCTGCCCGATACTTCTCCTCTCTTTTCTCCGCTTATGTCTGCCACAGCGGTTCAGTTACTCGCATACTATCTGTCTTTCTCACTTGGAATTGATGTTGATAAACCGCGCAATCTTGCAAAAAGCGTAACCGTAGAATAAGGAGAAATTTTTATGGGTAAATATTTCGGAACAGACGGTTTTCGCGGTGAAGCAAATCGCGTGCTTACCGCTGACCACGCTTTTAAAATAGGTCGTTTTCTCGGCTGGCATTACGGTAAAGAACACAAATGTAAAATAGTTATAGGTAAGGATACTCGTCGTTCAAGCTATATGTTTGAATATGCCCTTGTTGCAGGAATTACCGCTTCGGGCGCTGATGCTTATCTGCTTCATGTAACAACCACTCCGAGTGTCTCTTATGTCACAAGAACAGACTCTTTCGACTGCGGAATTATGATTTCGGCAAGCCACAACCCCTACTATGATAACGGAATTAAACTCATCAACAGCCGAGGCGAAAAGATGAGTGATGCCGTAATCGAGGATGTTGAGGCTTATCTTGACGGCGAGATTCCCGAAATTCCGCTCAGCGTGGGAGAAAATATCGGTCGCACGGTTGACTATGCTTCGGGCAGAAACAGATATACGGGTTATATTATTTCGCTTGCACGAAATTCATATAAGGACCTTCGCATCGGTCTTGATTCATCAAACGGCTCGACCTGGATGCTTGCCAAAAGCATTTTTGAAACTCTCGGCGCAAAGTGCTATGTTATCGGAAACGAGCCAACCGGACTCAACATCAATCTCGACTGCGGCTCGACTCATATTGAGGCGCTCAGACAGCTTGTAAAAGATAATTCTCTCGACATCGGATTTGCCTTTGACGGAGATGCCGACCGCTGTCTTGCGGTTGATAACGAGGGCAATGTGCTCACAGGCGACCATATTCTCTATTTCTGCGGAAAATATCTTAAAGGAAGAGAAAAACTCGCAAAAAACACCGTTGTTACAACCGTTATGTCAAATATGGGACTTTACAAGGCTTTTGAGCGTGAGGGCATTACCTACATCAAAACCGATGTCGGCGACAAAAATGTTTACGATGCTATGCTAAAAGAAGGTTATTCTCTCGGTGGAGAAGAGTCGGGTCATATCATTTTCTCGAAATATGCGTCTACCGGTGACGGACTTATTACCGCTATTAAGATAATGGATGTGTTTATTGACTCAAAACTCCCCTCTTCACACCTTGCAGACGGAATGAGCGTTTATCCGCAGATAACCGAAAATATTCGCGTTGCAGATAAAAACGAGGTTATGTCCGACCCTATGATTCTCGCGGTTCGTGATGAGGTCGAGAAAAAACTCGGAGATAACGGAAGAATTTTGCTCAGAAAAAGCGGAACCGAGCCTGTAATCCGCGTTATGTGTGAAGCGGAAGATCGTAGCCTTTGCGAAGAATCGGTCAGAGCCGTCGCGGATAAGATAATAGAAAAATATAAGATATAGAAAAAAAGACCTCGAAAGAGTTCTTTTTTAATAAATAATGAAGAGGTAAGGTGCGCTTCGGACTATGTAATTACGATATGAGTAAACAATTTATATTCTTTACTGAAGGATATTTTTAAGCATTTCGGTTGAACCATCAGAAAAATGAACGGTGGCAGAATTGTTTTTATCTGGTGTCATGTAAGCATAATTAGATGTTTTTTGAATTTTTACCCAATCAGCCTTTGTTCCGTTAAAATAGATATGTTTAAGTTGAGAACATTCACTTAGGCTTCTACTTCCGAATTCGGTTATATTTGAAGAAATATATATTTCATTCAGTTTAGAGTTCGAAAACATATAATCGGAAAGCATATTCATTTTCGATCCTATCTTTGCTGTAACAAGCTGTGATCCCGCAAACATACCATTTTGAAAACTTATATTGCTATCACTGAATTCAAAGATTTTTAAAGCTTTTAATCCTCCATGAACAAAGGCATTTTGTTCTATTGTTTCAAGTGAAGTGCAACCATAAAAATATTCAATAGCTAAGGTGTTGAAAAACGCCTTTGTTTCTATAAGTTTACATGAAGAACCCTCTTCAAAAACAACAGTTTTTAGCTTTTCACAAGAACAAAAAGCATATTCTTCGATGTATTCAACGCTTTTCGGGATTATTATTGTCTCAAGAGATGTACAGTTCAAGAAAGTTCTTTGTGGTATATATTTAACACTTCCCAAAGACACTACTTTCAAATTTTCACAATTTTCAAGAAAACCTACATTGTCAGACTGGTTTTCATGAGCATCGTGTGTCTCATGTTGTCTTTTATTTATCTCGGTTACGCTATTGGGCAAAATTACGCTTTCCAACATATCGTTATTGTTAAGTGCCGCAATTCCCAAGGTTTTAAGCGAATTTCCAAAATATATCGTCTCAAGCACTTGATTTCTCGATATTCCCAAATCGTCAAGCAAAACAAGTGAATCAGGCAGACTGACAGTTTTTAGTGTTGGAGAATAGCGAATCGCAAAATAACCTGTTTCGGTCACTCCCTCCGGTATTACAAGGTGCTCTACACAAATTCTGTAAAAAGCCCAATTTCCGATATATGTAACGCCCGGATCTATCCTTATGTTTTTAATTTTCCAACCGTTTGGGTTGCTTTTGTTATAGCCGTCAACCGATACATATTTAGTTCCGTCAGGATTCAAAAAATACGTACCATCATCGCTTATATATGGCTCATCGCGATATTTATACCACGGAGATTGCCGCTCAGGATCCATTTTAATATAATCGTACATTTTTCCGCTTCCATGTATGTGTAAAGTACCGTTAGAATAAAGTTCCCAATAAAGTTCATCTCCGCATTTACCGCTATCAAGAACCTCACCGCCAATCTCCGCGGGCTTATAGTCGGGTCTTTTTAACATAGTAGGTTTTTCTATCTTGGGTTTCTGATAGTATACCACTTTATCATCTATTTGCGGTGCTGATGGTGTATGCACAGATGAATTGCTTTCTTTTGAATCCGCAACAGAAGATGTGTCTTTTGAAGAGGAAACAGCCGATACACTGTTTGACGGTGTGTCGCTACTTACAGAATCCGTTTTACCGGAAGATGCATCTGATTCAGAAATCGAAGTAGAAGATTCAGAAGTATCATCTGCAGAGGATATATTGTTATCTGTAGGTTCAGAACTAGACGGCCAAAAATCCTCAGCGGTAAGGTACTCCATATTCCTGTTTTGAAAACAAGCGGTAAGTGACAGTAGTACAATCATCGCAGAAATTAATACTACCAATTTTTTCATTTTAAATACACCCCAAAATAAAAAAGTACGCAGCCGAGGCTACGTACTTAAAAATACATAGCTCTTCCTGCTGCGATACAAGTTTCATTTCACAAAGATAAAGTGCATATGAAAATTGAGCATGTATTTTTAACGAGGTAAAAATACACACTTTTCTCTTTGTGAAAAACATATTAAACTTGTATCGCATTTTTAATATTACCATATATTTTGAGATTATTCAATATATTTTTGATTTCCAGTTTTTAGCATTTTGGTGGATATTATCTGCCCTTTTTGTTCATCAATTTCCTAACAACTCGAAATACGGCTAAAGAGAGGGCTGTGAATACCAAAAGATATAAAAGTTGGAAAAATGGGTCGGGAATGAGTTTCCTGATTTCTATCAGTATCGGCACATCCTCTTTAAAATAGGGGCTTATAAAATAAAGATTAAAAACCTCGCCTTCGGGTATTCCGATAAGATATGCCGCTTCGTTTAAAACGGCGGCAATTACCGCGCCCGAAAGAAAAACACCGACCGCGTCTTTAAAATTCTTCATAGCAGGCGCGACATATCCGCAATATAACAGCCAGACACCAAGCACTACCATTGAGCCATGATTTACCATTGTCTGAATATTGATACCGACAAAGCGTGAAAAGACGTTTCCTCCCGTAAGCGTGATAAATACCCCTGCTACAAGAGAATATGAAGCGAGATAAGAAACAAGGGCGGTATGCGCTTTTTTATTCTTAATAACCGCCGCGGCAAGTCCTGCAAACATCGGGGTTGAGCAGAACTGCCACGGAAAGATATGCCAGTCGTATGAAAAAACTATTCTTCCGTCCTTTATATCAAGGCTGTAAACCAGCTGCTTATAAATTTCGAATATGATAACTGTGACCGATATAATAAAAATGATTCTTCGCGCTGTCTTTTCTGTGGGGTTTTTAAAGGTTTTACAAAGAAGGAAAGTTACCGCCGCGATAATAAGCAAAGAGATAATATGAAAACTGCCGAATGGCTTCGGTTTTTCGCTTTCAGTCTTTAAAAAATCAAGTAAATCTTTTGCCAAAGGTATTCTCCTTAATCAAACAGTTGAAAGTTTACTTTAAAATTCATATAATTATTTTAAGGAAAAGTTTTACTTATATTCGTACTAATAGTGAAAGGGGGATTTCTGATGTCGAACGGTAATGCTAGCTACAACCGTTTTCGTGATGGAGATGAGTCGGCTTTTGACGAGCTTTTGCGCGAAATGCGACCGAGGCTTACATATTTTATAAACGGATACGTTAAAGACCCCCATATTGCAGAGGATATTTGTATCGATGTTTTCGTATATCTTCTTGCAAACCCATCCCGTTTTAATCCCACCTCTTCCCTTTCTACATATCTTTTTATGTTAGCGCGCAGTCGTGCTATCGATTATCTGAGACACAAAAAGGTCAGACGCGAAACCGAGCTTTCTGAGGCTGAGGCTTTGACCGATGAAGCCGAGCCTTTTTCGGCTCTTCTCGAATCGGAAAAAAAGCTCGCGGTTCATTCGGCTCTTCAGACTCTACCCGAAGATATGCGAAGCGCGGTTTATCTCGTTTATTTCGAAGAGCTTTCCTACAAGGATGCCGCACGGGTTATGCGTGTCAGCGCAAAGAAAATTGATAACCTTTTATACCGCGCAAAAGCTATTCTCCGCGAAAAACTCAGTGAGGAGGTAGAACTTTTACTATGAGAAACGAATCAGAATTTAAAAGTGAAGTTTTTTCGAGACTCGAAAAAGTAAAACATAAAAGAAAAGTGAGAAAAAGAATTATTTTATCGGTAATCCCCCTGCTTTTTACCATTTCGGTTATCGGCGCAGTTTCGCTATTCGGAGGCGGCTATATCGCCAATGATGAGGAAGCAGACGGCGGTGCTGTCGGAGAGATATTCGAACTTGAAGCATCCGGCAACAAAAATAAGAACGACACAGAAAGCGACAAGCTTGCCACAGGAGGAAGTGTTACGACAGATAACTGTACAATTCCTGAAGATGAGGCTGTAAGTTCCGATATAATATACTCAGACAAGACAAAAATTGACGACTTCAAGGCTTTTCTCGGCGAGTTTTCCGATGTAGTGGTCGCTGAAGGCACAGCCTTTAAGGTTACCGGCACAAAGGTTACACTTATAATCGGAGACAAAACCGAAAAATACATTATCACAAATCGCGAAATATACACCGAAGATATGCAAAAATATCAGGTTATTGATGAGAAGAAATCAAAGGAAATCGAAAATTATCTGAAGAAAAACCCAAGTGATAAATAGGAGGTCAGGTTATGAAAAAAGTGTTATCGCTAATTTCCCTTTTACTGTGTGGTTTAATCCTTGTGGGCTGTAACAGGGTTGTTGCAGAATCCAATGACCTTATGAGCGGAATAAAGACAAAATCAGTTTCAACCAAAAAGGCTGATAATGAGTTTTTAACCTCTCAGTACAGCTTTGCTACCGAGCTTTTCAAAAAGACATATATTGAGGACAAGGGTAAAAATACCCTCGTGTCTCCCCTGTCTGTAATGCTTGCTCTTTCAATGACGGCAAACGGCGCGGATGGCGAAACACTCTCTGAAATGGAAAAGGTGCTCGGGCAGAATATTCCTCTAGATTCACTTAACGAATATCTTAAGGGTTATACCTCATCTCTTCCAAACGATGAAGGCGGTTCACTCAAAATTGCGAACTCAATCTGGTTCAGAAATATCGAGGGCTTTACCGTAAAGAACGATTTTCTTCAGAAAAACGCGAATTTTTACTCTGCAGACGCTTTCAAGACTCCGTTTGATGATTCCACAGTTAAAGAAATTAACGGCTGGGTAAAGAAAAATACCGACGGTATGATAAAAGAGGTTATAGACGAAATTCCCGACCAGACTATGATGTATCTTATAAACGCTCTTTGTTTCAAGGGTGAATGGGAAAGAATCTATGAAACGGGAAATATTTTTAACCGACCGTTTACAGATATTGATGGAACCAAAAAGCAGGTCGAAATGATGTCGGCTTTTGAATCGGTATATCTTGAGGATGATTCCTCTAAGGGCTTTATCAAATACTATAAAGGTAGAAAATACGCCTTTGCCGCTCTTCTTCCCAATGGAAATATTGATGATTACATCTCGTCTCTGTCGGCAGAAAAGATAAGCGGACTGCTTCAGAATCAGAAACCCACTAATGTTTATGCTCAGATTCCGAAATTCAGCTATGACTATACCGCAAAGCTTAACGATATTCTCGGCGGTATGGGAATGGAAAAGGCATTTGACCCGAATGAGTCTGATTTCAGCCGAATCAGCGACACAAAGTTATTTATAAGTAATGTGCTTCACAAGACCTTTATTAAGGTTGATGAACGCGGAACCGAAGCCGGCGCCATAACAATGATTGCAGCAGACGGCACGGCTATGATGGAAACAAAAGAGGTCATTTTGGACCGTCCCTTCGTTTATATGATAATCGACCTTGATTACAATCTTCCCGTATTTATCGGAGCAGTAACTCACATATAGAAAAAAGACCTCTCACGAGGTCTTTTTTTAATTCCTTTTTAGCATATCTTTAAATCTTGAAATTACGGCTTTGAGTTCACTCGGTTCGAAAAGGCAGTTTGCTCCGCCATAGACTAAGACTGCAGTAATTCCGAAAGCCATCGCTGATAAGAACCACAAAAGCCAACTGTCCATTACGGGCGGTATCAGTTTTATTCCGCCGAATATAAGTCCTGCCGATAAAACGAGGTTTCTGCCGATTCTCACAAGGGTAGTTTTAAGCTCTCCCTTTACAAGATGTCGGTTATTATAAAGAATGTCGGTTGTACGATAGAGATAAGAAGTACACGAACCGATTACAACGCCTACAATTCCAAGCGGACGGACAAGTAATACGGATACCGTAAGGTTTATTACGGCTTCGGCTATCGCACGGTTTCGAGTCTGCTTATAGTGACCTGCAGCGGTAATTATCGTTACCGCAGGAACTCTTATTGTCTGCAAAAATCCCGAAATTGTAAAGAGTATTACAACAGGCCAACGAGCGTAAAGTTCACCGTCGTCAAAGCCCGCGCTGTAAAGGGTTACGAAGGGATGAAGAAGTACCGCAACACAGGAGTACGCGACAAAGGTTATTATAAAGAAAATGAATTCATAGGTTCTAAAGCTTCGGTGAAGAACATCCTTTTCGCCCTTTGAAATTACCTGACCGAAGCCGGCTCCGAGTCCTGTCTGAATTGAGGAGAGAACCGATGTCAGAGAGTATGCGACAAGGTTATAAAGTGCGTAAACGCTGACCTCACGAAGAGCGTTTTCCTCGACAAAAAATGTCAGAAGAATTGCGGCAGAGTTGGTTATTACCATACCTGCAATCTGATGGGCAAGTACCGCCCAACGCTGAGAAAATGCCGCTGTATTCGGCTCTTCCTTTAAAGATAATCCTTTGTAATACCTCTTTGCCCAGGCTACAACGATAATGCTTCTGAAAATGTAGATTGCCGAAGCTACCGCCTTTACGAGCAGAGCCGAACATTCAAGCTCCATCAGTATTATAGATGCCACCGTCATTATAACGGTACCGAGAATCTGCGCCAATGACAGCACATATCCTCTCTGGTCGGCGGTAAGTAACATTCGGTATTTGCCGAGAATGAAATAATCAACAATTCCGCTGACCGAAAGCACCGCAATCATCGTTCTGATAAATCCGATATCCCCTATCTCGTTTTTGACGGCAAAGGGATAGAAAATAACAAGTATGCCGATTAATGCGGCAAAAATCAGACCCGACTGCTTATAAAACTTATCGGCAGCAGAAAAAACGCCGTTTATTCCCTTTTGGTCGCGGTCGGCAAGGGGCTTATATAAAGCGACCATTCCTGCCGCGCTTATTCCCGCTTCGACAAGGTTAATATAAGAAATAAACTGCGAAATCGAAGAGACGAGACCATTTACCGAAGAGCCGTAAAGCTCGGTAAAAAATCTCGGTACGATTATACCCGATATTGCAAGCACAGCTTGAAGCATAATGCTTGTTACAGTGTTTATGAATGCCTGTCTTGTTCTCATTTTACCTCTTGATTACTGATTGGAGAGCTCTTCGATTAGGGCTTTCCAACGGTTTTTGATAGTTTCCTTTGAGAATTTTTCAATATTATTCTCGCTCTTGTCTGACATTTTCTGTCTTAATTCTCTGCTCTCGATGAGTGAGCAGACAGCCTCTGCCATTTTGTCGGTGTCATACGGCTTTATAAGTATACCGTTTACACCATTCTCAACAATTTCGGAGGGACCTGTGCTTATATCAAAGCTCACAATCGGAAGTCGATTCAGCTTTGCTTCTAAGAGCACAAGCGGTAAACCCTCATGGTATGACGGAAGAATATACATCGCATAGTCACCGTAACGCTCACGAAGGTCACTTCGCATACCAAGGAAATTCACATTATCCGAAATACCAAGCTCTTTTGCCAAAGCCTTTATATCCTCGAAAAACTCTCCGTCTCCGAAAATATCGAGAGTCCAGTCGGGGTGACGCTTTGCAACAGGCGCAAAAGCCTTTATAAGCAGGTCAAAGCCCTTTTCTCTTGAGAATCTGCCTGCTGAAACAATTCTTTTTGAATCGGCATCATAACTCTCGCTATGGGGTAAGGCAGTATCTATCCAATTATAAATATAGGTAAGCTTTCTTTTTGGTAGAAAGAAAAGCTTTCTGTATTGATGAAGATTTTTTTCGGTCAGAGTTACGATTTTGTCGGCATAACGGGATGCAAATATTCTCGCAAGGGTAGTTTTTATATCTTTTATCTGATTGAGAATTGCTCCGTGGTCGGCAAAAACTATCTTTGTTTTGGTATTATTCTTTTTGGTATATGAAATATAACCCGAATAACTGCCCTCTATTATTGCGACATCAATATCGTTTTGCTCAAAATATTTATAAAGGGTGGTATTATGTTTTCGTCTCAGCTCGCTGATTCGCATAGCTGAAGACTCAAAATATGTGTATTTTACCCTCGGGTCGAGCTTGTATTTAAGTTCGGATGTATGAAGATAACTCACAAGATGCACTTCATAATCATCCACAAGAGAATTGCAAAGTCCGCTTGTTACCTGCTCAACACCGCCAACGATACACATATCAAAGGTTACGAAACAGATTTTTTTCATTCCTTTACCCTCGGTCTCATAAACTTTGTCAATTTCTCAAAAACTTCAGTTTTTTCATCCTTATTGCTTATTCTGATG
>JAZONJ010000157.1:0-1701 GCA_045654425.1 Acutalibacteraceae bacterium | reverse complement strand
AGTCCGCAAAGCTCTGCCATATCGAAATAACGAGCTACTCCCGGAACATAATTACAGGTGCAGTGGTTAAGGTCTACGATAGAATCTCTGTATGTACATACCGAGCAAGACGGCATTACGAACTTAATTCTCTCATCCATAGCGGCAAAATAAGTAGTTGCTGTACCGCCACCAGAGTTACCCATACAAGCGACATTGTCCATATCGAGTACGGGGAAATTCTCTGCAAGAACGTTTATGAGGTTCATACCGTCCCAAACTCTCTCTCCGATAGCGCATCTGCCGTAAAGAAGTGCCTGATGCGCGGTAATTTTACCCTCTTTAAAGAAATAACATCCCGGACCTGCTGCGTCTCCGCCGTTCTCTCCCATATAACGCTGCTCGATAGTTACTGCGGCAAAGCCGTTCTCGAGAGCGTATTTGCAGAAATCTCTGTCTCCGCCGTTGATTGACGCCTCATCTCCGGGGAACTTCGGCTCACCGAGAGAAATATGCTGACCCTTGGAGTGACCCTGAATACAAATCATAGGAGGGATATTCTGAGCTCCGTGAGGAATACGGATATAGCAAACAACATAGTATCCGGGCTCACTCTGGAACGTAAAACGGTACTGAGTAAAATTATCATACTCCTTGGTTTCTTCGATCATAAAGTCATAATCGCACTTGACCATATATTTAAGACCGAGAATATCGGCAAGCTTTTCTCTTGCGGCTTTTTGCCACTCTTCAATAGATACGCTTCCATCATATCTCATTTCGGGCTGAAAATTTTCAAAAAGGTTCATTAAAAATTCTTTAGGTTGCTGATTACGCATTATTACCATCTCCTGTTGCGGCGCATTTTTATTTTTGCCGAACCGCTTACACAAAAAATTATAACATTTTAAATCTATATTTCAATGAAAAATTTGATAAATTACTGAAAAATCTGTGTTATTTTGATATATGCTTTGTGTCATAAAACCTTACCCGTCATATTATGTTATAGAAGTTCAACTTCTGCAAATACTTACCCGGAGGTACATTTTATGGCTGATTCAAGAATTAGCGAAGGCACACCCGAGAATTTTAAAGAAGCAGTATGTATAGATGCAGGGAGAGTATATGATTCCTGTTGCGACCGAGACTGTCTTGAGGACCTTAGGGTCTATTTCGGAAGCTCGGCTCAGGAGATAGTTTCACGCGCACTCAGTGTCAGAATCAAATCGGCAGAGGTTTTAAACGTTTTAATTGACGTTGAGCCTGTAAACTTCAACCGCGGTTTTTATTCCTGTGACCTGACATTTTTCTTCCTTGTAACACTCGATGTGTTTACAGCGCCCCACTCAATGCCCACAACCGTAAAAGGTATTTCGATTTTCTCCAAGAAGGTTATTCTCTTCGGCAGCGACGGAAATGTACGCATATTCTCGAATATGACAACAGTTGAAGACGAAACCGACCCTCAGCTTTATCAGACAACAAATATGCCGAAATGCGTTGTTCAGACGGTTGACCCGATTGCCCTGTCGGCAAAGCTTTGCGAGCTTCGCGACTGTTGCGACAACTACTGCCACATTCCGTCCTCTACCTGTAACTGTATCGGCCCTCCCGTTGTAACCGAGCTTACCTGCGGCACTCCGACCGTTTCGGTCGCTCTCGGACTTTTCCCAATCGTACAGCTGATAAGAAATGTTCAGATCCTCGTTCCCGTATATG
>JAZONJ010000156.1:0-13977 GCA_045654425.1 Acutalibacteraceae bacterium | reverse complement strand
TGATTGACGAAAAAAAGAATTTTTATAAGGCGAGTCTGCATTGTCATTCCAAAAATTCAGATGGCGCATTGTCGGTTGAAGAACTGAAAAATGAGTTTAAAAAAGAGGGGTATTCGGTAGTTGCTTTTACAGACCATGAGCATTTAATCGATAATTCGTATCTTGACGATGAGAACTTTCTCACGATAACATCCTGTGAACTTGCGATTAAACAGTTCCCCGAGCAGTCGACTATGAAAAATTTCGGCATGAAGGTAGCGCATTTGAATTTATATGCGCTCGAGCAGCATAACACCGTTACACCTTGCTACAACTCTGTTTATGATCATTTTAAGAATCCTGATATCGAAGATAAAATTAAATATGTCAGGAACGATTATGAGCGTATTTATTCAGCCGAGGGAATCAGCAGACTTGTGAAAGATGCAAATGATGCGGGATTTATAGTTTCGTATAATCATCCGACATGGTCTCTTGAAAATGCTACTGATTATCTTGGATATGAGGGGCTTTTTGCCGTAGAGATATATAATCATTCTACCGAGGTTGCAGGCGGTCAGAGTTATTGTCCTAATGTATTTGACGACTTTTTGCGTAGCGGCAAAAAAATATTTTGTACAATGTGTGATGATAGTCATAATCACCGCGGCGTGAGGGGAAAAGACGCTGATATGTTCGGCGGCTTTGTTATGATAAATTCTGAGAGGCTTGATTATTCGACGATAATGAACTGTCTTCAGAATGGCGATTTTTATGCGTCGCAAGGACCCGAAATTTATAGTTTAGTGCTAGATGATGATAAGGTAAGAATAAAGACCTCTTCTGCGGCACGAATTTCCTTGTCAACGGCGGGTAGAAGAACAAAGGTGCTTAATGCCGAAGAGGGAGAAAGCGTTACAGAGGCCCAGTTTAGAATCAGAGAAGACGACGGATATTTCAGAATAACCGTTACTGATAAATTCGGTAAACACGCAACCACACAAGCTTATTTGATATAAAAATAAAGAGGCGTTAAAATAACGCCTCTAATTTTTTTATATCTTCTTTTGTCGGTGTATTGTAGTTTTTAAAGGGGAATTCAATACCCATATTGTCATACTTGGTCTGACATATTTTTTTGAATGGCAGAAGCTCAACCTTATCAACATTCGGGTTGCTTTTTGCAATAGAAGAAAGCTTTTTGATGTTCTCTTCATTGTCGTTGAGCGAGGGGATGATTACCTGACGGAGAGTTGTCGGTATTTTCTTTTCATTAAGATACGAAAGGAAATGCATTACTCTTGCCATATCGCATCCGACAAAGCGACGGTAGTCATCTTCGGTGGTATACTTAATATCCAAAAGAACTCGGTCGGTATAAGCGAGAAGTTCGCGAACCGAATCGTTAAGTATACTTCCCGATGTATCAAGGCAGGTGTTTATGCCGTTTTTATGAGCAAGAATGAAAATCTCTTTTGCAAATTCGCTCTGTAAAAGCGGCTCTCCACCTGAAATGGTAATTCCGCCCGTTTCACCGAAATATTCTTTGAAACGCACTGCTCTTTCGATAACTTCTTCCGGGGTATATTCGGTTCCTTTATCTATTTCCCAAGTATCTGGGTTGTGGCAACAGCCACAACGAAGATTACACCCCTGAAAGAAAATTACAAATCGGATGCCCGGACCGTCGAGAGTCCCAAGACTTTGGAAGGAATGGATATTGCCTGTTATCATAATTCTTATAATGCCTCGTGGAATGTTCTGCTAATAACTTCCTTCTGCTGCTCGCGTGAGAGCTTGTTGAAGTTAACGGCATAACCTGATACACGGATTGTAAGATTGGGATATTTTTCGGGATTCTCATAAGCGTCCATCAGAGTCTCGCGATTGAGAACGTTGATGTTTATATGATGAGCCATCTTTGCAAAATATCCATCGAGAATTGTAACAAGATTAGAAACTCTTTCATCATCATCTCTTCCGAGAGCATCGGGAGTGATAGAGAATGTGTTGGAAATACCGTCGCGGCAATCGTCATAGCTGAGCTTTGCAACAGAGTTGAGAGATGCGAGAGCGCCGTTCTCTTCGCGATTGTGCATCGGGTTTGCACCGGGAGCGAAGGGGGCATAAGCTTCTCTGCCGTCGGGTGTAGCACCTGTGTTCTTTCCGTACATAACATTAGAAGTAATTGTAAGAACCGAAAGTGTATGAACAGCGTTGCGGTAGGTCTTTGTCTTTCTGAGTTCGGTAATAACCTTATGAGTAATCTCTTTTGCAATAAGGTCAACGCGGTCGTCATCGTTACCGAACTTGGGGAATTCTCCCGTAGTATCAAAGTCGATGATATAACCGTTGTCGTTCTTAATGGGCTTAACATTTGCATATTTCACCGCGCTAAGCGAGTCGGCAACAACAGAAAGGCCTGCAATTCCGAAAGCCATGAGACGCTCAACCTCTGTATCGTGAAGAGCCATCTGAATCTTCTCATAAGCATATTTATCGTGCATATAATGGATAACGTTCATGGTGTTAACGTATAAGTGGCTGAGCCATTCAATATAAACATCAAAACGTTTTATGAGTTCGTCATAGTCAAGCTTAGTCACATCCATAACGTCCATCTGAGGACCGATATGCATTCCGCTTGTGGTATCATATCCACCGTTTATAGCAATGAGAAGGAGCTTTGCGAGGTTGCAACGGGCACCGAAGAACTGCATCTGCTTACCAATCTTCATAGCCGAAACACAGCAGGCGATTGCGTAATCGTCACCGTAAATAGGACGCATAAGGTCGTCGTTTTCATACTGAATAGAATCGGTATCCTTTGAGACCTTAGCGCAGAAATCCTTAAAGCCCTGAGGTAACTTTGTTGACCAGAGAACTGTGAGGTTCGGTTCGGGAGAGGAACCGAGAGTGTAAAGGGTGTTGAGTATTCTGAAGCTGCTCTTTGAAACGAGGGTTCTTCCGTCCTCGCCCATACCGCCGACGGCTTCGGTAATCCACATCGGATCTCCGCCGAAAAGCTCGTTATATTCGGGAGTACGGAGATGGCGGGCTATACGAAGCTTGATTACGAAATCATCCATAAGCTCCTGAGCCTGCTTTTCGGTAAGAACGCCGTTTTTAATGTCACGCTCAATATAAATATCAAAGAAAGTAGCGACTCTTCCGAGTGACATAGCTGCGCCGTTTTGCTCTTTGATAGCTGCAAGATATGCAAAATAGGTCCACTGAATAGCCTCTTTTGCATTTTTAGCCGGCTCACTTATATCGCAACCGTACATATTTGCCATTTCCTTTAAAAGGTCGAGGTACTTTATCTGACGGAAAAGTTCTTCGTTAAGACGAATAGTATCAGATTGGAAATTGCCTTTAGCAAGTTCTGCTTTGTCCTTTTTCTTTTCCTCAATCAGCCTGTCCACACCATAAAGCGCAACTCTTCTGTAGTCGCCGATAATACGTCCGCGACCGTAAGCATCGGGAAGACCTGTAATTACATGGCACTTTCTTGCAGCGCGCATTTCATCGGTATATGCTCTGAAAACACCATCGTTGTGGGTGGTGCGGAAGCGGAATTCTTCCTCAATCTTGTTAGAGAGCTTATATCCGTAAGCCTCACATGCCTGACGCACCATTCTCATTCCGCCAAAGGGGTTTACACCGCGCTTTAGGGGACGGTTGGTCTGCATTCCGACAATAAGTTCATTGCCTTTATCAATATATCCGGGTGAATAACTTGTAAGAGAAGAAACGGTAGCTGTATCTATATCTAAAACGCCACCGTACTGACGTTCAAGCTTAAAGAGTCCCTGAACCTTTTCCATAAGAGCCTGTGTACGCTCGGTTGCGGTTTCGAGGAACGAGTCATCTCCCAAATATTCCGTGTAGTTATTCTGAATAAAATCGCGTACGTTTATTTCATCCTGCCATACGCCTGATTTGAATCCGTTCCAATTATCGTGTTTCATTTTTTCCTCCTTGATAATAATTTAACACAATATAAATATAAAAGGGCAACCCAGCTTTACTGCTGAATTGCCCAGACGGTCGACAAAATATATCTTTACACTCCCTTGGCGTTATATCGCCAAAATCCGTCAGTCATGTAAAGCTGCCCTATAAGTATACACAATATATATAGGTTTGTCAACAACTAAAAACACAAAATATTGGGTATTTTTTAGAAATTTGTACAATATGTTCAAATTATAGAAAAGATTGACAAAAATGTTTTGTATGATATACTGAATACAATCGTTTTGGAGGCTGATAAAAATGTATAAAGTTAGAAAAACCGATCATAAAATTACAGATATTTGCGACAAAGCGTGGGGTAATGCCGAGGTAGCAAAGGTAGAACTTGATAACTGGGGAGTAAATGAATATACACCAAGTATGACAGCTCGAGTTCTTTACAGCGATTTTGGTCTTCATGTAAAGATGACAACCGATGAGGACAATCTCGTAGCTCGTGAAAGAAGACAGAACGGAGATATTTATCTTGATTCCTGCATGGAGTTTTTCTTCAGAGGAAACGAGAACTGTGATTATTATTTCAACTTTGAGTTTAATCCGTTTGGTGCTATGTATATCTCGACAAGAAAGGCCCGTCTTGATTTTTATTTCCCCGAGGTTGATAAAAGATTTTTTGAGGTGCAAAGCGAGGTAGGTCCGGAGGAATGGACCATAATGTTTACCGTTCCTTTTGAATTCATCGACAAGGAGCACGGCGCTCATACAAAGAAATTTTACGGAAACTTCTATAAGTGCGGCGGAACTCGTAAGCATTTTCTGACCTATTATCCCATTGGTACAAAAGAACCCGATTTCCACAGACCTGAATATTTCGGAGAATTTGAATTAGACTAAAACAAAAGCCGCAACAGTTTGTTGCGGCTTTAATATTAATTGAAACTACTGAAATGTTTCTTGATAAGCAGACTCGCTATAATTTCTACAGCGGCGAATGATGCAGAAGAGCAGAACAGAAGAGGACTTCCAAGTGACGATAAAGAGGAAATTGCACTCAGAATACCAAATATCATAAGCCAGGTTTCTGCCGATTTGCACTTTTCATATGAAATTACTCCTGATTCAACGCTTTGATAAACGGTTTTGACGAACGCATGTATATTTCTAAGACCGAAAACACTCAGAAGGAACATTAAAGCTGCTGTAGCTATGCCTGTAATAAATATAAGTATCGGTGAGGCTGCAACAAGGAAACTGAATGCTCCTAAAATTTCTGAAATTTCTTCCAAAAAGAAGGAGGAAGAGAGTAAAAATCCGGAAAACAATAAGGCTATTGCCATACAAACCGCGACAATTATTGCCGAGACACTCATTACAACAAAGTAAGCATAGGTTGTTCCGCTAAGATGGCGCAGGTTTTTTGAGTCAGCAATATTCTTAACACTTTCATTGTAGACAATCCATATGAATATTGTAGCAAGAATAGCGATCACATTGATATTGCCTGCGAGAAGTGAACAACTGCTTCCGACTGTAAGAAGGATACATAGAGCAAAGAAAAGTTTATCTTTGAGTACAGATAAAATATGGCTTGCGGCAGGATTTGTATCCCCGTATACATCTACGGGTGCTTCTTTACCGCAGTTAGGACAGAAGATAAAGTTGGTTTCGGTCTCATATCCGCAATAAACACATTTCATATTATAACCCCCTTTGTTTTGTGCTTTTATTATACTAAAAAAGTGATTGTTTTGCAAGTTGATTTATAGTTTTCTTTGTGATAATATTTAAATAAAAATGCTTTTAAGGTGTATAAACATGTATGAATTAATTCAGGTGAGCGAAAAGTGTTATTATATTGAAAGTCCTGCAAAAATCGGACTTGTAAAGCTAAATGATAGGGAGGTTATCCTTATTGATAGCGGTAGCGATAAAGATGCGGCAAAAAAGGCGTTGAGACATATCGAAGAAAACGGCTGGACGCTTAAAACCGTCTATAACACACATTCTCACGCAGACCATATCGGCGGAAATAAGTTTTTGCAGACGAGGACGGGCTGTGATATTTTTGCGCCCGGTATAGAGTGTGATTTTACTAATCATCCGATACTTGAATCGGCGTTTTTATACGGCGGTTTTCCTCTGAAAGAATTGAGACACAAGTTTCTACTTGCCGAAGAAAGCCTTGCAAAACCGCTTAGCGAAGCAGTACTTCCCGATGGCTTGGAAATTATAAAGCTTCCGGGACACAGCTTTGATATGGTCGGATTTAAAACGAGAGATAATGTAGTTTATCTAGCTGATGCCTTATCGAGCAAACAGACACTTGACAAATACGGAATAGGCTTTATTTATGATGTAGGAGAGTATATAAAAACTCTTGAAATGATGAAAAATCTGAAAGCTGAGTTTTTTATTCCGTCGCATGCCGAGCCTTGTAAGGATATCAGCGAGCTTGCTCAGTATAATATCGATAAGGTATGCGAAATTGCAGAGAATATAATCGGTATTTGTTGCGAGCCTTGCGCTTTTGAAGAGATTTTAAAGAAGATTTTTGATAAATATTCCCTTAAAATGAGTTATGAGCAGTATGTTCTTATTGGAAGCGCTTTAAAATCATTTCTGGCATGGCTGAAAAGTGAAAATAAAATAGAAACTCAAATAGCCGACAATATGCTTTTTTGGAAGGCTTGTAAATAAATTGAAAAATATTTTCTTAATGTTTGCAATACTCTGCCGAATGTGGTAAAATAATAAAAACGGATTAAATCTGTCGGGGGTATTAATATGAAAAATTATGACAATGTAACGATTTTTAACCATCCTCTTATCAATCACAAGATTGCAATTCTTCGTGATGAGAAGACAAGCATGAAGGAGTTTCGTGAGCTTATCGAGGAAATCACAACCCTTATGACATTTGAGTGCCTCAGAGAAGGCGTTCCCATGACCGAAAAAGAGGTTAAAACTCCTCTTGAAACCTGCACACAGAAGGTTGTTAAGGACAATGCAATCGCAATCGTTCCGATACTCAGAGCAGGACTCGGAATGGTAAATGGTGTTCATGTTCTCTTCCCGAGTGCCAGAGTTGGTCATATCGGTATGTACAGAAACGAAGAAACTCTTCAGCCTTGCGAATACTATTGCAAACTGCCCGATGGTATCGAGGACAAGCTTGTTCTTCTCGTTGACCCGATGCTTGCAACAGGCGGAAGTGCTTGCGATGCTATTGATTGTCTTAAAAAGCGCGGCTGCAAGAACATTAAGTTTATGGCAGTAATCGGCGCCCCCGAAGGTGTTTCCAAGGTTGCAGAGTCTCATCCTGATGTTGAAATTTACGTTTCAACTCTCGACAGATGCCTTAACGAAAACGGTTACATTCTTCCCGGACTCGGAGATGCGGGAGACCGTCTCTTCGGAACAAAATAACAATCAAAAAGCTCGGATTTTTCCGAGCTTTTTAAATTGCAAGTTGATTTAAAAGACTTGTTGTGTTACAATACTTTCGAGGTGAAGCATATGGCTTTTTTAGAGATGAATTTTCATTCCGATACTCTTAAAATGGGAGTTTCGGTAAATGTGATATTGCCCGAAACGGCAAAAACCGCGATAGGTATCGATTCTAAAACCGAACAATCTTATAAAACGATTTTTCTTCTTCACGGACTGTCGGACGATCATACAATCTGGCACAGAAGAACCTCAATTGAAAGATATGCGACAGAACGCGGTGTTGCCGTGGTAATGCCTGCCGCAGACAAAAGCTGGTACACCGATGAAGCCGGCAAATACCTTACCTTTGTAGGCGAAGAACTCCCAAGGGTATGCCGTTCTTTTTTCAAGGGAATGTCCGATAAAGCGGAAGATACTTTTCTTATTGGAAACTCAATGGGCGGATATGGTTCTGTTAAGATAGCGCTTTCATATCCCGAAACATTTGGCGGCGCAGGTTCACTTTCGGGTGCTTTTGCGATAGGTGAATTTTCAAAGGTTTGTAATGGCTATGAATGGCAAACAGTATTCGGAAAAGACTTTGAAAGCCCCGACAGTCTTATGGGCAGTAGGCATGACGTATTCAAAATATCGTCAGATTATAAGGAGTCGGAAAAAACTTTCCCGAAGATTTATTTGTGGTGTGGAAACAACGATTTCTTTACTGCTTCAAACAGAGAATTCTCAGCCCATCTGACAAGACTTGGCTGTGAACATTTATTTGAGGATACCGACGGAGATCACAGCTGGGGTTGTTGGGATCTTTATGTAAGACATGCACTGGATTATCTGCTAAAATAGAAAAATTGCGTTGCGTTTGCAACGCGATTTTTTTTACTCGGTTCCTTTTCTTAAAGTCGGTATAAAGCTTTTGGCGATTTTCCCTTTTCCTCTGGTTTTTATATAGAAAAAGCCGAGAACGCTGAAAACAATGGCGCCTATAAAATTTACGAGAAGATCTGCCATAGTATCGTAAAGACCAATATCGAGATATCCGCCGACACCTAGCTCGTTTCCGTTGATAAAAACATCGTTTATTTTTGTAACGACTATGACAGAGTTTGTCTTTGTTGTGTCGAGAGAAACCGAACGAAGCTCGTTTATCACGGTATCTTTTTGCATATCAAAACCGAGAATACAGTCTACTCCGAATTCGAAGAATTCCCATAGAACACCGATAGTCATTGAAAAACAAAAGGCAACAATTGCAACATAAAGAGGGGAGAGCTGAAACTTAATTTTTTCATTCCGATTGAGAATATCAATAAGGGCGAATCCGACAGCTGCGCACAAAAATCCGTTTACGGTATGAAGCATAGTATCCCAAAAAGGAATTTTGACATAATATGCGTTTAGCTCGCCGAGGATTTCCGCGGCAAAAATGAAAAGAAGAACAATTATTTCGAGCACACTCGGGAGATATATTTTAAGGCTCTTTTCCAAAAAGGAGGGTACAAGAAAAAGAACGAGGGAAAGCGCACACACAAAGGCACTTTCGAAATCGCCTCTGACAAGAGATATAACAAGAGAGGTTATAACAAAAGCGCGTAGTACAACATAAACCGCAAAGGTAACCTTATTCTCCTTGATGTTTTCTTTAAGTTCTTTAATATGGCTTCTTTTTGTCATAATTTTCCTCCCAATGACTGGTTTTTGAAAAGGGTAACATAAAGTTGTTAAATAATTATTAATATATTATTAAATTATCTTGATTATTAATGCGTGATAGTATATAATTTATGTACTTATTTTCAGTTATATACAAAGGGGGCGGTAAATATGGAAAATTATTCGTTTTTAACCGAAAAGGTAATCGATGAAATCAAGACTGAAAACCATAAACCTAAACTCCTTCTTCATGTTTGCTGCGCGCCTTGTTCGAGCTATGTGCTCGAATACCTCTCTGATTACTTTGATATCACGCTTTATTATTACAATCCGAACATTTCTCCCGAAAAAGAATATGTTTTCAGATACGAAGAACTTAAAAGATTGGTAGTTGAAACTAAGCGTGAGGCAAAGGTTGTGCTTGGAGAATATGAACCCGAAAGGTTTTTGGAAATTGCGAAAGGAAGAGAGCAAGAAGAGGAAGGCGGAGAAAGATGTTTCCTTTGTTATAGACTGAGACTTTCGGAAAGCGGACGTTATGCTAAGGAAAATGATTTTGATTATTTTACGACAACGCTCTCTATTAGCCCGTACAAAAATGCCGAAAAGCTGAACTCTATCGGCGGTGAGATAGCTGATACAACCGGCATAAAATATCTCTATTCCGATTTTAAAAAGAAAAACGGATATAAACGTTCAATAGAGCTGTCTAAAGAGTATGGACTTTATCGACAGGATTATTGCGGATGCGCTTTTTCGAAAGCTGCAAAAGAAAAAATTAATAATTTTTAAAAAAATGCAAAAAGGTATTGACAACAGCGCTTTAATGTGTTAAAATAACAAAAACTTTAGAGGAGTAAAGCGTTATGGTAAGTTTCGGATTTGTAAACATAATCCTACTAGCTGTCGTGGTCGTGCTAATTTGCAACGGTCAGTTTGGTTATGCCCAAAGACAGAAAGTAAATT
The DNA here is from genome assembly GCA_045654425.1 of Acutalibacteraceae bacterium. Classification (GTDB taxonomy): domain Bacteria; phylum Bacillota; class Clostridia; order Oscillospirales; family Acutalibacteraceae; genus SFWF01. The sequence goes on along the minus strand of JAZONJ010000156.1, from coordinate 3,957 downwards.
TACTGTAATGTTTTTCTAAAACAATCAGACAATTTATTTTAAGAGTCTATGGCAGAACCAAAGCCATAGACTCTTATTTTTTGAAAGGATAAAGATATGGAACTCACAGGTGCACAGATTATTATTGAAACTCTGATTGAGCAGGGCTGTAAAACCGCATTCGGTTACCCCGGCGGTGCAGTGCTCAACATTTATGATGAGCTTTACAATAATGCAGACAGAATCGAACATATCATTACGGCTCACGAGCAGGGCGCAGCACACGCGGCTGACGGATATGCAAGAGCTACGGGTGAGGTCGGCGTTGTAATCGCAACCTCGGGACCCGGCGCTACAAATCTTGTAACAGGAATTGCGACTGCAATGCTTGACTCGGTTCCGATGGTAGCAATTACAGGAAACGTTTCAACCGACCTTATCGGACGCGACTCCTTCCAGGAGGTCGACATTATGGGAATTACAATCCCGATTACAAAGCATAACTACTTTGTAAAGAATGTCGAGGATTTGGCAGATACAATTCGTGAAGCTTTCAAGATTGCCAAATCGGGCAGACCCGGTCCCGTTCTTATCGACGTACCTAAGGATGTTCAGGTAAATAAATGCGAATATAATGTTCAGCCGATAGAAGAGCCTTTTACATACGAAGACGCAAGTGATGAAAATATCGAAGCGGCAGTTGAGATAATCGGAGAGGCAAAAAGACCTTATATTTATTGTGGCGGCGGTGTAATTATCAGTGATGCTGCCAAAGAGGTTGTAGAGCTTTCCGAAAAGATAGATGCTCCCGTCGGATGCAGTATGATGGGTCTTTCGGCAATACCGTCCGATCACAAAAACGCTCTCGGTATGCAGGGAATGCACGGTACATTTGCCGCTTCTCGTGCTATGGCAGAGGCTGATGTAATAATCGCGCTCGGTGTACGTTTCTCTGACAGAGCGACAGGTAATAAGAAAAAGTTTGCTCATTCGGCAAGAATTATTCATATTGATATTGAACCTGCTGAGCTTGGCAAGAATATTCCCGCTTACCTCGGAATAATCGCCGATGTTAAAAAGACCTTGCAGACAATAAACGCTAAGGTTAAAGAGAAAAAATGTGACGAATGGAAGGCAAAGGTTGAGGAATTCAAAAAGCGTTCTGAAAACGAAAACTTTAATCCTGACGATATGAGACCTTTCCAGATAATCGACTGTGTTAAAAAATATGCAGAACACGATACTGTTATTGCGACCGATGTCGGACAGCATCAGATGTGGACGGCGCAGAGATATAAGTTCGAAAAGCCACGTACATTTGTAACAAGCGGTGGACTCGGAACTATGGGCTACGGACTCGGAGCTGCAATCGGAGCTGCAAAGGGTTCGGGACAGAAGACAGTACTCTTTACGGGTGACGGAAGTTTTGGAATGAACCTCAACGAGCTTGCAACGGCAGTTACCTTTAACATCCCTGTTATTGTTGTCATTATGAATAACGGTGTTCTCGGAATGGTTCGTCAGTGGCAGACAATCTTCTATCAGAAGCATTACTCGAACACAACCCTCGGCAGAAAAACCAATTTTAAAATGTTGGCAGAGGCTTTTGGTGCCGCAGGATACACATGTACAACTATGGAGGAGTTCGAGAAAGCCTTTTCTGAGGCTTATGCAAATGGTGGACCCGCAGTTATTGATTGTCATATCAATATGGATGAAATGGTTCTTCCGATGACACCTCCCGGCGGTACTATTGACCAGATAATCGTTAAGAAAAAAGATATTAACCTATAAGAAAGGAGAACAGTATGAAACAGTTTGTAATTTCAATTCGCGTTTTGAATAAATTCGGTGTACTGACCCGCGTTGCGTCAATGTTCTCCAGAAGAGGTTTCAATATCGACAGTCTTACAGTTTCGGCAACCGAGACAGATGGCGTATCCCGAATGACGATAACCGCGACAGGCGATGATTACGTAAAGAAGCAGATAATTCTTCAGCTTAACCGTCTGCACGAGGTTATTGAGATAAGCGAGATGCCTTATGAAAAGACCCTTGCTCGCGAGCTTCTTCTTATTAAGATAAGAAATCAGTCAGAGCATCATCAGGAGATTATGGATGCCGTTAATATTTTCAAAGCAAACATAATAGATTACGCACCCGATTCCTTCTGTATCGAGGTAACGGGCGAGTCCTCAAAGCTTGATACATTCATAAGCGTTTTAAAACCATTCGGCATTATCGAAATGTGCCGTACAGGTGTGGTAGCTTTACAGAGAGGTTCAGATTGTCTTAGAGAAATGGATATGACCTATCTGCGCGAATATAAAAAATAAACAATTTCTTTAAAAGAATTAAAAGGAGTAATTAAAAATGTCAAATCAAAGAATGTTCTATGAATCAGATTGTAATCTTGACCTTCTCAGCGGTAAGACCGTTGCTATCATCGGTTACGGCTCACAGGGTCACGCACATGCTAAGAATCTCCGTGATTCAGGCGTTAAGGTAATCATCGGTCTTTATGAGGGCTCTAAGAGTGCGATTAAAGCAAAGGCTGACGGCTTTGAGGTTTATAACACCGCAGAGGCTACAAAGCAGGCAGATATCGTTATGATTCTTATCAACGATGAGTATCAGGCAAAGGTTTACAAGAACGAAATCGCTCCCAACCTCAGAGAAGGTATGACCGTTGCTTTCGCACACGGTTTCAACATCCACTTCCAGCAGATTGTTGTTCGCGATGACTGTAATGTAATCATGATTGCTCCTAAGGGTCCCGGACACACCGTAAGAAGTGAGTATCAGGTTGGTAAGGGTGTTCCTTGTCTCGTTGCTGTTCATCAGGATGCAACAGGCAACGCTCTTGAGCTCGGTCTTGCGTATGCTCTTGGAATCGGCGGCGCTCGTGCAGGCGTTCTTGTGACCACATTCAGAACCGAAACCGAAACCGACCTCTTCGGAGAGCAGGCAGTTCTTTGCGGTGGCGTTTGCGCTCTTATGCAGGCAGGCTTTGAGACTCTTGTTGAGGCAGGCTATGATCCGAGAAACGCATACTTCGAGTGTATCCACGAGATGAAGCTCATCGTTGACCTTATCTATCAGTCTGGCTTTGCAGGAATGAGATATTCTGTATCTAACACTGCTGAGTACGGCGACTATGTAACAGGACCGAAGATTATCACTGAGGAAACCAAGAAGACCATGAAGAAGATTCTTGCCGACATTCAGGATGGCTCTTTTGCTAAGGAATTCCTCCTCGATATGTCTGAGGCAGGCGGTCAGGCTCACTTCAAGGCTATGAGAAAGCTTGCAGCTGAGCATTGTTCCGAAAAGGTTGGCGAGGATGTAAGAAAGCTTTACACCTGGAACGACGAAGAGAAGTTCATCAATAACTAATTTTTTCTTTAACTGTGCGGGGCAATATTGCCCCGCACAAAAGAGAGATTTAACGGAGAAATAAAGATTTTATTTTTGCTTTAAATTTCTCTAGCATTTGGAGGTAAACGTTATGCGTAGTGATATAATGAAAAAGGGTCCTGAAAGAGCGCCCCAACGTTCTCTTTTAAAGGCGGCAGGATATTCTGATAATGAAATCAGAAAACCTCTTATTGGTATTGTTAACTCTTTTAATGAAATTGTGCCCGGCCATGTTCATCTTGAAAGAATATCAAGAGCGGTTAAGGACGGTGTTCTCGCTGCAGGCGGAACTCCTATGGAATTCAATACAATAGCCGTTTGTGACGGTCTTGCAATGGGTCACGAAGGAATGAAATATTCCCTCGTTACACGCGAGATTATTGCAGACAGCGTTGAGTGTATGGCAAAGGCTCACGCTCTTGACGGACTTGTATTCATCCCTAACTGCGATAAGATCGTTCCCGGTATGATTATGGCGGCTTGCCGACTTAATATTCCCGCAATCTTCGTTTCTGGCGGACCGATGCTGTCTGTTTGTGAGTTTAACGGCAGAGCAATGGA
>JAZONJ010000155.1:0-2551 GCA_045654425.1 Acutalibacteraceae bacterium | reverse complement strand
TTCAAAGGGACTTGGTGAAAACCAGCCTGATATGATGAACCTGACAACTATGAATCCCGCAACCAGAAGACTGATTCGCGTTCTTCCCGAGGATGCAGAGCAGACCGCTATTATGTTCGACCTTCTTCTCGGAGATAATCTGCAGGGAAGAAAAGACTATATTGCCGAGCATGGCGGAGATTACGTCGATGAGCTTGATGTAAGCTAAGAATATCGAGATTAATTTTAAACTTTATATAAAGGAGAAAATTTAATGGCTCCAAGAAAAAAGAAAACCGAAGAGGTGGCAGAGGTAAAACTCCCCGATGCGTATATTTCGGGCGCAGGTACTATAGTTGACCAGCATATTACCGAAACTCTTCGCACCAACTATATGCCTTACGCGATGAGCGTTATTGTTTCACGTGCAATTCCCGAAATTGACGGATTCAAGCCCTCTCACCGTAAGCTTCTTTATACAATGTATAACATGGGACTGCTTACTGGACCGACAATCAAGAGTGCAAATATCGTTGGACGTACAATGCAGCTTAACCCTCACGGTGACGCCGCTATTTACGAAACAATGGTACGTCTTTCCGAGGGACATCAGGCACTTTTGCACCCTTATGTTCAGTCAAAGGGTTCTTTCGGTAAAGCTTATTCGCGCGATATGGCTTATGCCGCATCACGTTATACCGAAGCAAAACTTGCACCTATTGCTTCCGAGCTTTTCAGCGATATTGATAAGGATACGGTTGATTTTGTAGATAACTATGATGCTTCTATGAAAGAACCGACCCTTTTCCCCGTAACCTTCCCGTCAATTCTTGTTAACGCTAATATGGGTATTGCGGTTGGTATGGCAAGTCAAATTTGTCCTTTCAACCTAAAGGAAGTCTGTGATACCACTATTGCTTATATCAAGGATAATGATATCAACGTTGCTGACACACTTATCGCACCTGATTTTCCCATCGGCGGTCAGATTATTTATAATCGCGAACAGATGGAAGAGATTTACAGAACGGGTAGGGGCACCTTTAAGGTAAGGTCTACTTATACCTATGATAAGTCTGCAAATTGTATTGATATTAAGGAGATTCCCCCAACAACTACAACTGAACAGATAATCGAAAAGGTAATAGAGCTTGTAAAACTCAAAAAGGTTACCGAGATTAACGATATCCGTGATGAGACCGACCTTAAGGGTCTCAAAATTACAATTGATCTAAAGCGTGGAGTTGATCCAGACAAGCTTATGAAAAAGCTCTTCAAAGCAACTCCTCTTGAGGATTCTTTTGGTTGTAATTTTAATATACTTATTGCGAATTCTCCGAGAGTAATGGGTGTTAAGGAAATCATATCCGAATGGGTTGCATTCCGAAATGAATGTGTAAAGCGCAGAGTATATTATAATCTTCAGAAAACCAAGGAAAGACTCCACCTCTTAAAAGGTCTTGCTAAGATACTTCTTGATATTGATAAGGCAATAAAGATTGTTCGTGAGACCGATGAAGAAAAAGAGGTTGTGCCGAACCTTATGATTGGTTTTGGAATCGATGAGATTCAGGCAGAGTATGTTGCTGAAATCAAACTTCGTCATTTAAACAGACAGTATATTCTTAAAAGACTTGAAGATGTTGAAAATCTTGAAAAACAGGTTGAAGAATTACAGGCAATTCTTGATTCAAGAAGAAAACAGCTTGGCATTATTATAAAAGAGCTTGAAGCGGTTGCCGCAAAATACGGACAGCCCAGAAAGAGCGTTATTCTCGAAACAGAAGCGGAGGACAATACTCCCGAAGAAGTCTTCGTTGATAATTCTCCCGTTACTGTTTTCTACACAAAGGACGGTTATTTCAAGAAGATTACACCTCAGTCTCTAAGAATGAGCGGTGAACAGAAGCTTAAAGAAGGGGATGTTCTCACTCAGACTGTTGAAACAACCAATGCGGCAGAACTTCTCTTCTTTACCGATAAGCAACAGGTTTATAAATCGCGAACCGCAGAGTTCGGTGACTCAAAGGCAAGCGTACTCGGTGATTATGTACCTTCTAAGCTCGACTTTGATGAGGGAGAATCGTCAATTTATATGACGGTGTTATCAGATTACAGAGGCTATATGATTTTTGCCTTTGAAAACGGACGAATAGCAAAGGTTCCGCTCTCAAGTTATGAGACAAAGACAAACCGCAAAAAGCTTATAAAGGCCTACTGCGAAAAGTTCCCGATTCATACTATACTTTACATTAAAGAAGAATGTGACCTTCTTATTAAGTCTACCAACGGACGCTCAATGCTTGTTAATACATCTATGATTCCTGCAAAATCCACGAAGGACAACGGCGGAATTATGGTTATGACTCAGAAGCGAGGTCAAAGACTATTTGAAGTCAAGGTTTATGAAGAAGGAAGTCTTGATAAGGCGCACCGCTTCAGACCGAGAAATCTTCCCAGTGCAGGAGCTACACCTGCTGCTGAAGAGGTGGAACAGTTAACATTTTAAAAAAGCAATCTCCCGAGAAATCTATTGACTTCTCGGGAGATATCGGCTTAATGCAAACGCTTT
>JAZONJ010000154.1:0-3319 GCA_045654425.1 Acutalibacteraceae bacterium | reverse complement strand
TTACGGGTCCGCCATATTCGGGATAGATTACGGTGCCGTTAGAGTCGATAATTGCAAAATCGACACCCTGGCTTGCCGCCCAATCGTTATAAAGCTCTACTCCGCAGTAGCCGATATCAAAATATCCGAACTCGGGTGCGGTGTAACGAACGATAGCAGTCTGACCTGCTCTGGGATATATATTGAATCCCTGAGCAAAGGTAACGCCGGTATCGTTAAATCCACCGCCACAACCCCAACCGTCAGTACGGGAGGAACCGGGAACGTCTTTAAGATTTGACATTTCCTTTACGGTATACTCTGCACTATAGATGTCACCGCCATTATCGGTATGAGCATTCGGGTCAAGAGTTGTAACATTTACAGAATCAGCATACTTATAGTACCATTTTCCGCCATTCTGGCTGACACCACCCTGAACACCTATTCCATCGGTGTTACCATAGTGCCATCCGTTTGTACCCTGAAGCTGAGTGCCGTTAATGCGGATAATACTTGCCATATAGTAGGAAAGTCCTGCTTTAGAAGGATTACCCATAATAAAGTAGATTGAATCTCCAGCTTCAACCGAAATTGAAAGCGCAGGATCTATTTTTTCATTGTACTCGATGGTCTCAAGTTCTCCTGTTGCAGGATAAACGAGTTCTTTGTCATCATTTGCGATTGCAAACTGGATAGTGTCGCCTTCTCCACCGCCGTGATAATAACCTGCAGCGCCCCAAATAGCTTCAACGGTAAGCGTACCGCTTTTCGGCACTACAAGCTCACGAATAGTCCAAGCGCCGTTTTGCTGTGAATATCCCCATGAGTTCCATGTGGCACAGTTATAGGGTGAGGACGGATCAATCGACCAGGCATCCCAATCGGTTGTATCGCCGATGTAATAAGGCATCTCTTTTTCTTCAAAATCAAGCCAGGTCGTAGTTTCTGCATTAGCAGGAATGACCCCTGCAATAAGGCAGGTAGTCAAAAGTAATGCAAGGGTTAGCGCTATTGAAAGTATTTTTTTCATAACCTTCACCTCTCTGATTTATTATCAGGTATCAGAACCTGATTTAATATAAGCAAGCAGGCGCCTGCTGAAATAACTACGAGAATAACTGCTAATGGAGTTCTGCTATCCCCTGTTTCGGGAGTATTTGTTGTTCCCGAGCCGTTATTTGTGCTATCGTCTGTAATGTTTTCGTCGGGTTTTACGATTCCGGCTGCAGTATCGGAAATCTTACTTGAGAAGTTAAGTCCGTTTGCAAAGAGATAATACCAATTCTTTGCTCCCTGTGCTCCGCCGATACCGTAAAGGTTACCCGATTCGTTTTGAAGAGCTTTTCCGCCGATCGCAACACCGAAGTTATAAATTACGGGAAGATTTTCGGTAGAGGGATTAAGAGTGATAAAGTAGAACGCATCTCCGCGCTTTACATTCTTTACTTCAAAGTCGATAGCTGTAGGAGTGCCCTCGGTTATCTTTGCGGCACCGCCCTCTGCAGGATAAAGAATGTTACCGTTTTTATCGGTTATCATAAATTCCGCCGTAGCTCCCGTAAAGTTGCCCGAAGTATTATCGATAAACACTCCTTCGCCCCATTTAAGCACCATATCTCCGTCTGAGGGAGCGTTGAGCTTTCTGACTGCTATATTTCCGCTGCCAGAAATTGTCGAAGAAATATTTATTGCGGGGCCGATTATACAGGATGGGTCGTCCTTTGCAGTCCAATACTGAAGCTCTTTATTGTAAAGCATTTTGTTCTCGTTAAAGGAAATAGATTTTACACTGCTGTCAACAGCTTTTGGAACAAGTCCTTTAATTGCCGCTTTAAGAGCTGCAGCGGCGGCATCTATTTCAGCCTGAGTATTCTGCTTTGTGATTGCCTTTGCGGCTGTGAAAGCATCTTTAAAGGCTTTAAGACTTTCGTCAGAGCACTTTGACAAGGTGTTTTCAGGTATTGCTTCAGCAATCTTTATCTGCTCATTCAACTCGTCAAGGTTCTTATAATCACTCTTTGCTATAGCCTTGAAGTCGTTAGCGTAGATATAATAGAAGCCGTTATCTCCCTGAACGTTCGCCGAAGACCAGAGGTTTCCGTTATCAGCATAAGCGTTTGCGTTCATATTTACCGCTGTGTGAACAGAAGCGCAAGCTCCGTCAACAGTTGCATCATAAATTATGAAGTAGAATGCATCGCCCTTCTTAACATCAGTCATCTCAAGCTCGAAGGTATGAGATGTTCCTGCTGTAAGGGTTACGGGACCGTAAACAACCTTTTTATATTTATCGGCTATAGCAAACTTTGCTGTTCCGACATTGACAGAAGCTCCGAGTCCCCAAGCAAGTTTGAGAGTTCCGTCCTCGGTCGCTACGAACTTTCTGATGGCAAGAGCCGAATTATCGTCATTAAGTTCAGAGAATGCCGCATAAATTGTGCTTCCCTTTCCGTCTCCTGCTGTCCATCTGTTGTTAGCAGAGTCAAAGGTCATGAATTTTTCAGTAAACTCAAATGCTACTGTATCGTCCTTTTCTTCAGGCTTTGAGGGCTCTGACGGTTTGCCGGGTTCAGAAGGTTCGCTCGGATTTGAAGGTTCACTTGGTGTTTGTACACTATTCTTCACATTACAGTTTTCGAAATCTTCAGCGTAGATATAATAGAATCCTTTATCTCCCTGAACTCCTGCCGAGCTCCAGAGGTTTCCGTTATCGGCATATCCGACAAAGTTAAGATTTACCGCTGTATGAACAGAACCGCATGCTCCGTCAACAGAAGCATCATAAACTATAAAGTAGAATGCGTCGCCTTTATTAACATCATCAATATCAACTTCAAAGGTATGCGCTTCGTTTGCATTAAGATTAATCGGTCCGTAGACAATATTTTTATCTTTATCAGCAATAGCGAACTTTGCCGTTCCAACGTTTACAGAGGCTCCAAGTCCCCATGCAAGTTTGAGCGAACCGTCTTCGGGCGCCACAAACTTTCTTATAGCAAGATAGCTGTTGTCATTATTGAGCTCGGAGAAAGCATTATAAATTGTGCTTCCCTTTCCTTCGCCTGCAGTCCAACGGTTGTTAGCAGAATCAAAGGTCATTAAGCTTTCGGTAAACTTAAACGCTACCGTGTTATCGGGTGTTGAAGGAACACTCGGTGTTGATGATGTGTTGTCTTCTGAAGAGGAAGAATCAGAGGATGATTCATCAGAAGAAGATTCATTGGAAGAAGACTCTTCGGAAGAGGTATCAGACTGAGTTTCGTTTCTAACATCAGATTTCTGGAAATCATCGGTATAGATATAATAGAATCCATGGTCGCCCTGAGTATTTGCCCCA
>JAZONJ010000153.1:0-8222 GCA_045654425.1 Acutalibacteraceae bacterium | reverse complement strand
TTGGCGGAGACGCACCTGTATCGGTGCAGTCTATGCTTAATGTGAAAGCTGATAATATTGCAGGAAATGTGCTTCAGGCAAAGGGCCTTGAAGAAGCAGGGTGCGAAATTATTCGAGTTTCCGTTCCTGATATGAATTCGGTAAGACTTATTTCTGCGTTAAAGGAAGCGGTATCTGTTCCGATAGTCGCTGATATACATTTTGATTATAAACTGGCCCTTGAAAGTGTTGCGGCAGGCGTTGATAAGGTTCGTATCAACCCGGGCAATATTGGTGCTGAAGAAAATGTAAAAGCAGTTGCTAATGCTTGTAAGGCTGCTGGAGTACCGATAAGAATCGGAGTGAATTCAGGCTCACTTGAAAAGGAAATTCTTGCTCGTTACGGCGCTCCGACAGCAGAGGCGATGGTAGAAAGCGGACTTTATCACATCTCGTTACTAGAAAAATATGATTTTGATGATATAGTTTTATCGCTCAAATCTTCTGATCCTAAACGCATGTATGATGCTTATACTTTAGCTTCTGAAAAGTGCAATTATCCTTTGCACCTCGGTGTTACCGAAGCCGGAACCGAGAGAATGGGCGTCATAAAATCTTCCGCTGCAATTGGAGGCCTTCTTCTCAGAGGTATCGGCTCTACAATACGTGTTTCGCTCACCGATGATCCGTTGCTTGAGGTTAAAGCCGCAAAAGAGCTTCTTTCTGCAATAGGGCTTCGTAATGACGGAATAAGATTTGTATCCTGTCCGACTTGCGGAAGGACAAGTATTGACCTTATCGGCATTGCCAAAGCCGCTGAAGAAAGATTTTCAGGAATAAATAAGAACATAACTGTTGCAATAATGGGTTGCGCAGTAAACGGACCCGGAGAGGCAAGGGAAGCCGACCTCGGAATAGCGGGCGGTAACGGTGAAGGACTTATTTTTGCTAAGGGCAAAATAATTAAAAAGGTTAGAGAAGAAGAACTTCTCGATGAACTGGAAAAAGAAATAAACAAACTGTAAAGAGGTTTAATAATGTCTTGTAAATTCTGCGATGTTTTTGAAGGGTTCGAAAACACAGAAAAATACGGTCTTTTGTATCAGGCGGATGTTTTATCTTACGGACTAAAAAATGATGATAAAACACTTGAATTAACCCTTTTTTCAAAGACTTACATACCATCTCAATTTGTATTTGCTTTCAGAAAAGATATTGCAAAGAGTTTTGGCTTTGATGCAATTTCTCTACTGATAAAATATGAGTCTGACGCATTTTGCGAGCAGGCTTGTATTGACCTTTTTGAAGTATTAAAAATTAAATATTCGGTACTGAACGGTGCGCTGAATCGCGCCAATATCACTCTGCAGGACAATACTGTTAATATAGAACTTAAATACGGTGGACTCAGTGATGTTCTCAATATCGGAGCTGATAAAATTTTCACTAAAGCTGTTGCGGATAGATTTGGTGTTGATGTAGAGGTTAAGTTTAGCGGTGTTTGTGAAACAGAAGAAATGCTACCACCTCCACTCGAAGAGGCTCCGCCAATCAGTATAGTTGAAGCTAAGACTGTTGAAGCGACTCCCGAAAAGCCGAAAAAGGTTTATGATTACAAGCCTGCCGATAATCTTCCTGTCTATCTTGAAAGCGCAGAACTTGCGTGGGGAAGAAAGCTTGATACTAATACTAAATCGATGATTGACATCACGGAAGATGATAAATTCATTTCCTGTTGGGGAGAAGTTTTCGGAGTTGAGTGGCGCGATATAAAAACGAAAAGAGGAGATTCCTGTGTCTTGGAGTTTTCTTTCAGCGACCACACCAACTCACTTTCGGCCAGTATGTTTGTAAACCCTGATGAAAAAGATAAATTTAAGGCGGTTAAAAACGGAAATTATATACTTGTAAACGGAAATTACGAGTTTGATAGTTTTAAAAGAGATTTCATTGTGAAGCCGAAAGCTATCGCAACCCTTGAAAAATATACCGAAAAGGATAATTATGAGGGAACAAAGCGAGTAGAGCTTCATTGTCATACCAATATGTCGGCAAAGGATGCTGTATGTTCCGCAGCCGATATTGTACGTCAGGCATATAACTGGGGTCACAAGGCTGTTGCTATTACCGACCATGGCGTTGTTCAGGCGTATCCCTCTGCTGCAGGAGAGGTAAAATCTATCCGTAAAAGCGGTGGAGATTTTAAGGTTATCTACGGTGTTGAATCCTATTTTGTAAACGATGAAAAGTACGGTACAGACTTTTCAACCCTTTATAAGCAAGGAAAGGTAAACCACCAGATTATTCTTGTTAAGAATTTTGAAGGCCTTAAAAATCTTTATAAATTAGTATCCGGAGCACATCTTGATAACTTCTTTAAAAGACCGATAACCTTAAAGAGCGAACTTGATAAGCATCGTGAAGGTCTTATTATTGGTTCAGCTTGTGAACAGGGCGAACTTTATAAGGCGGTTATTGATGGAGTGAGTGAAGAGGAGCTTTGTGAGATTGCATCCTATTACGATTATCTTGAGATTCAGCCTCTCGGCAATAACGAGTTTATGGTTCGTGACTCCAAAAAGCCTGATAAAAGAAATGAAAAGACAGGTGAGGTAACTCCGAACAAATTTAAGCATGTGACAAGTTTCGAGGTTATAAAAGATTTCAACCGTAAAATAGTCGAGATAGCCGATAAACTCGGAAAGCCCGTTGTTGCTACGGGTGACGTTCATTTCCTTAAAAAAGAGGATGAAATCATCCGAAAGATACTTATGGCGGGACAAGGCTATGATGATTTTGATAATCAGGCTCCGCTTTATCTTAAAACGACCGAAGAAATGCTTTCTGATTTTGATTATTTCGGAGAGAGAGCAAAGGAATTTGTAATCGATAATCCTAACATGATTGCCGATATGGTCGATGGAGATGTAATTCCGGTACCTGACGGAAACTATCCGCCTGTAATTGAAGGCTCAGATGATATGCTTCGTAACATCTGTTGGGAAAATGCTCACAAGATTTATGGAGAAGAGGTTCCTGAGATAGTTGAGAAGAGACTTGAAAAGGAACTTAATTCAATAATCAATAACGGATTCTCTATAATGTATATTTCGGCGCAAAAGCTTGTTGCATTCAGTGAGGAAAACGGGTATCTTGTTGGTTCTCGAGGATCGGTTGGTTCTTCCTTCGTTGCAACAATGGCAGGAATATCTGAGGTTAATCCTCTAGCGCCTCATTACGTTTGTCCGAGTTGTTGTTATAGCGAGTTCTTTACTGACGGTTCTGTCGGTTCGGGATTTGACTTGCCCGAAAAAGAATGTCCGAAATGTAAAACGATGCTTAATCGAGACGGACACGACATTCCTTTCGAGACCTTCCTCGGATTCAAGGGAGACAAGGTTCCTGATATCGACCTTAACTTCTCGGATGAATTCCAGACACAAGTACAAAAATACACCGAAACGCTTTTCGGTAGTGAAAACGTTTTCAAAGCAGGTACAATTTCTACCGTGGCTGAAAAAACGGCATTCGGTTTTGCAAAGGCGTATGCCGAGAAGAAGAGTATTATTCTCTCACAAGCCGAGCTTAATCGTCTTGCAAGCAAGGTTGAAAAAGCTCAGATTAAACAGACAACGGGTCAGCATCCTGCAGGTATGATTGTCGTACCGAGAGATAAGACAATATATGATTTCTGTCCTATTCAGCATCCCGCAGATGATGTGAATTCCGATGTTGTAACAACCCACTTTGACTTCCATTCTATTCACGATACAATTCTGAAGCTCGATGAGCTCGGACACGTTATTCCGACTACCTATAAATATCTTAAGGAATATTCGGGAATAGACGTAAAAGATGTTTCGATGAGTGACCCAAAGGTTTATAGCTTGTTCACTTCTACTGAAGCTCTCGGAGTATCTCCGGAAGCCATTGATTCGCCGACAGGAACATATTGCATACCCGAATTTGGAACTAACTTTGTTCGAGGAATGTTAAAGGACTGTAAACCCAAGAATTTCGCAGACCTTCTGCAGATTTCGGGACTGTCTCACGGTACCGATGTTTATCTTGGAAACGCAAAAGACCTTATTGATAAGGGTATTTGTACAATTTCCGAGGTTATCGGAACCCGCGATAACATAATGGTATACCTAATTCATCAGGGTATGGATGAGGGAAGAGCCTTTAAGATTACCGAGACGGTTCGTAAAGGCCTTGTCGCAAAGGGTAAAGTTCCGAAGGAAGATTGGAAAAAGATGGAGGATGATATGCGCGCGGTTAATGTACCCGAATGGTATATCGAATCCTGCGGAAAGATTAAGTACATGTTCCCGAAGGCTCACGCAGCAGCTTATGTTACCGCGGCTATACGCGTCGGCTGGTATAAGGTATATCGTCCTATAGAGTTTTACTGCGCTTATTTCACAGCCCGTCCCGATGATGTCGATGTTGAGACTATACTGCGCGGTAAGGACGCGGTTAAAGCATATATCAGAAATATCAAGCAAAAGGGTAAGGAAGCATCTAAGAAAGAACTTGATGTTTACGATAATATGCTTATTTTCAACGAGATGTTTGAACGCGGACTTGAAGTATTGCCCTTGCATCTGACAAAGTCTCACGCAAGAAAATATCTTGTAGAAGACGGAAAAATGCGTCTGCCATTTGTTGCACTTGACGGAGTAGGCGAGAAGGCGGCAGATTCACTTTATGAAGCGGCTCAAAGCGGAAACTTCCTTTCAAAACAGGAATTCCAGACCGAAGCCGGCGTTTCAAAGACCGTCGTACAAAAGCTAGTTGATATGGGTGTCCTTGACGACCTTCCGGACACTAACCAAATGACACTATTTTAGATATAATGCACTAGAAACAACCTTTTCATTTGTTAAAAGTAGCCTATAAAGGTTACAAAGCTAATGAAAAGGTTGCATTTTTGTAACTTTTTGATATAATAGTAAAGTCGTTTGTTTACAAACGTGTTACTTTTATTGAAAGGAATGGTTTTTATCAAAGCCCGAGTTTTTTCTCTCTTAAAGAAAATTGCGGAAATGAATAAAACCCGAAAGATGCTTGTTTTGTCAATGCTCGGCATAGCGGTCGTAGTGGTATCTATGATGATTGGCGGCATTGGCTTTTCTTATGACGTAATATATGACGGAGAAAAGGTAGGAAGAATACCTGACCTCGCTGTTTACACAGAAGCAAAAACGATTGCAAAGTCAAATGTAGCTTATGATAAGTCAGCAGGACTCACCCTTGAAGCTCCGAAATTTGTTTTCAACTTTTCTTTTGAGGCTCCGAGCACATCTGCTCATGAGTTATCAACTTCCATAATCAGTCATTCCGACGATGTTATTTCGGGATATTCTGTAAACATTGATGGCAAAGAAAGTTTTTTTGTCGCTGACAAGTCTCTTGTTCAGAAGGCTATTGATGACCTATGCGCATCCTTTGCTGTTGATGGTCTTGAATGTACAAGCTCAATTAAAAACGAGATTAGCTATAACGATGCTTTTGTTGAATCTAATGTCGTGGCTACTGAAGAAGATATTAAGGATGCAGTCAGCACACTCGATGTTACTACTGTTGCAAACAAGGTAACAACCTATTATATTCCTTATGAAACAGTAACAACCCGTACAAGCTCGAAGAAGACGGGTTATATCGCAGTAACTACTGCAGGTGTTAACGGAGTAAACGAAAAGGTTGAGAAGATAACCTATTCAAATGGAGTTCAGATTTCGACAGAGGTTGTTTCTGATTCTGTCATTGCAGAGCCTGTTACCGAAAAGGTTTTAGTCGGAACAGGTAAGAGCACCTATAGTACGGTTGTACATAACGCTTCTACAAAGGGCTATGTATGGCCGCTAGAGGTTCGTGGTACAATCACATCCTACTGGGGAGACGGAAGAAATCATAAAGGACTTGATATTGCTGCTCCCGCAGGTACTGAGATTCACGCAGTAAAGGCAGGAACCGTAATCCTTGCAGGATGGGACAGAGATTATGGTTACAATATCATTATCGACCACGGAAACGGTGTTAAAACAAGATACGCTCATTCCCGTAAACTTCACGTGAAGGTAGGGGACAAGGTATCTCAGGGACAGTTTATCGCAGAGGTTGGAACAACAGGTCAGTCGACAGGTAACCATTGTCACTTTGAAGTTATTATTAATGGTACAAGAGTCAACCCCGCACCTTATTTAGGAATTTAATACGTCTATTTTCCGCACATCATAAGATGTGCGTTTTTTTATTTTAAAAACTTGAAAAAATACAATATATGGTATATAATAATTATAATTATGTACAAAGGAGCAGATTATGGCTAAGACTGTTAAGGAATACGGTAATGACAGTATTAAACAATTAAAAGGACCTGATCAGGTTCGTCTTCGTCCTGCGGTAATTTTCGGTTCGGATGGACTTGAGGGTTGTAAGCATTCTGTTTTTGAAATAATTTCAAACTCTATCGACGAGGCTAGAGAGGGCTATGGTAAAAAGATTATCGTAACCAAGTATTCTGACGGATCGGTTGAGGTTCAGGACTTCGGACGAGGAGCACCTGTTGACTTTAACAATAAAGAGCAGCAGTATAACTATATCCTTCTGTTTGAAACCCTTTATGCCGGCGGTAAGTATGATACCAACAGCGGCGGAGACTATGAATATTCTATCGGTCTTAATGGTCTCGGTCTTGCATCAACTCAGTTCTCTTCGGAGTATATGGATGTTGAAATTAAGAGAGACGGTTATAAGTATAATCTCCATTTTGAAAAGGGATACAATAAAGGCGGACTTAAAAAGGAAGCCTATACAGGCAGAGATACAGGTACAAAAACCAAATGGAAGCCCGACCTTGATGTATTTACCGATATTGATATTCCGTCTGAATATTTTATTGACATTCTGAGACGTCAGGCGGTAGTAAATGATGGTCTTGTCTTTATTTTCCGCGAGCAGCAGGGGAATAAGTTCGTTGAAACCGAAATCTGTTATCAGAATGGTATTGTCGATTATATTGAGGAGCATCTTGGAGAAGAAAAACTTTCTTCAATTCAGACATGGAGAACCGAGAGAAAGGGTAAAGACCGAGAGGACAAGCCCGAATATAAGGTTAAAATCAATGCTGCTGTTTCTTTCTCAAATAAGAAACAGTTAAAAGAGTATTATCATAATTCAAGCTGGCTTGAATACGGCGGTGCTCCCGAAAAGGCTGTAAGAAGCGCCTTTGTTTATCAGATTGACGCTTATATAAAACAGCAGAATAAATATACGAGAAACGAATCAAAGATTACCTTCCAGGATGTTGAAGAATGTCTTGCTATTGTAATTTCTTCATTCTCAACACTGACGTCTTACGAGAATCAGACCAAAAAGTCTATCACCAACAAGTTCATCCAGGAAGCAATGACCGAATTCTTCCGTCATCAGCTTGAGGTTTACTTTATTGAGAATAAGGCTGAAGCAGATAAGATTGCCGACCAGGTGCTTATCAATAAGCGTTCGCGTGAAAGAAGCGAAAAAGAAAGAGTAAACATCAAAAAAGCTCTACAGACCTCAAATGATATGGCAAGCCGCGTTCAGAAGTTTGTTGATTGCAGAAGCCGCGATGTTAATGAAAGAGAAATCTTCATAGTAGAGGGTGACTCGGCTTTAGGTTCTTGTAAACTTGCACGTGATGCGAATTTCCAGGCTATTATGCCGGTTCGAGGAAAGATACTGAACTGCTTAAAGGCAGAGTATGACCGAGTTTTCAAATCCGAGATTATAACCGACCTTATTAAAGTTCTCGGTTGTGGTGTAGAGGTAAAGAATAAAGCTAATAAGGATCTTACAACCTTCAATATTGATAATCTCAGATGGAATAAGGTTATAATATGTACCGATGCCGACGTTGACGGCTTCCAGATTCGAACCCTTATCCTCACAATGATATATCGCCTTATGCCGACCCTTATAAACGAAGGCAAGGTTTACATTGCGGAGACTCCTCTTTATGAGATTACAACTAAGGAAAAGTCTTATTTTGCATATGATGAGCAGGAAAAGGTTGATATTCTCAGAATGATAGACGGTCAGAAGCATACAATTCAGCGTTCAAAGGGACTTGGTGAAAACCAGCCTGATATGATGAACCTGACAACTATGAATCCCGCAACCAGAAGACTGATTCGCGTTCTTCCCGAGGATGCAGAGCAGACCGCTATTATGTTCGACCTTCTTCTCGGAGATAATCT
>JAZONJ010000152.1:0-27574 GCA_045654425.1 Acutalibacteraceae bacterium | reverse complement strand
AGTGTTGGGAAAAGGTTGGATATTAATCCTAAAATTTCATCCGTATCGCAAAATGCGATACGGATGTTTTTTATTGACAGCATTAAACTATTGTGATATTAATACTTATATAACGTTTTTTACAAAAAATGGTGTGTTTCTAACATTTATTACTATATTAGTAATTGATATAATTTTAGTATAAATACAAAATAAGAGGTATTGTTATGAGCGCAGTAACTTGGGATGAAAAGAATTTTTATGTCGACGGTAAACCAACTAAAATCGTCTCGGGTGCAATGCATTATTTCCGCATTATGCCTGAATATTGGTATGACCGACTTTTAAAACTCAAAGAATGCGGTTGCAACTGTGTCGAGACCTATATCTGCTGGAATCTTCACGAAAAAAGAGAAGGTGAGTTTGACTTTTCAGGAATGCTCGATTTTGTCAAATTCTTGAAATTAGCCGACGAGCTCGGTCTTTATGCAATAGTCAGACCCGGTCCGTTTATCTGTTCGGAATGGGAGTTTGGCGGACATCCTTGGTGGTTGCTTAAATATCCTGATTTAAAGCTTCGATGCAGCAACACCACTTATATGGAAAAATGCACGCCGTATCTTCAGAAAGTAGCTCGGCTTTTAAAGCCTCTGCTTATCACAAATGGCGGCAATGTTATTTTTGTGCAGATTGAAAATGAATACGGAAGCTACGGCAACGATAAGGACTACCTTCGCGCTATAAAAAAGATTTACGAGGACGAGGGAATAGACTGTCCTTTTATAACCTCTGACGGAGATTATGAATTCTTCCTTGAAGGCGGAACCTTGCCTGATGTGCTGTGTTCGGTTAATTACCGACTTGACGGTGAAGGCGCAGCGAAAAGACTGAAGGCATTTAGAAACAATCAGCCTTCGGCGGTAATGGAGCTTTGGGACGGATGGCAGAACCATTGGAATGAGGCGAGGGTTCGTCGCAATATAGATGAGGTTGCCGAATCTGTACGCTCGTCACTTACTCATAGTGAGCTTGTGAATCTCTATATGTTCCACGGCGGAACCTCTTTTGGATTTATGAATGGCGGAATCTGTCCCCTCAAAAAATTTGGAGTTCATAAAAATTGGTATGATGTTGATGCTCCGCTTGATGAGTACGGCAGACGTACCGAAAAATATTATGCAGAGCAAAAAGTTATCTGTGAAATAATGGGTATTACTCCCGAAAATACCGCTACAGATACTAAATTTGCTGAATATAAAGCCTCTTTTGTTGGCGAATGTTCACTTAAAGGTAGCGGATTAAATCTAAAATCTCATAAATCTCCGACAGTTTTACCTATGGAGTCTTATGACCAGGGTTATGGCTATATTATATATGAAACCGAAATCTTCGCAGAGGATAAGGGTACAACTGTGAATCTGCCTGAGATACACGATGCGGCTCATATATATGTAGACGGTGAGTATTTAAAGAGCATTTTCCGTCACGATGATGAAAAGAGTTTTGATATTGATATTAAGGGTTATCACAAGGTTCAGATAGTTGTTGAAAACCTTGGCAGAGTAAACTATGGACTGAATATGCTTGACCACAAGGGCCTTGTGGGAGATATATGGATAATTGATAAGGAATTAACCCACAGAAAGTTTATTAACAACTTCAAGGTTTACTCTTTACCGCTTGACGTTTTGCCCGATAATTTTAATGGCAAAGCCGAGGCGAACGCTCCCGCTTTTTATAAGTTTAAGTTTGATGCTGAAAATCCACAGGATACAATTGTTCATTTCGAGGGCTTTTTCAGAGGAAATGTTTTTGTGAACGGATTTAATCTCGGAAGACATTGGACAACCGAACTCGATGAAAACTATCTGTTTCTGCCTGCTCCTCTTATAAAGAAGGGCAAAAACGAAATAATAATTTTCGATGTCCTCGCAACTGAAAATGAAAAGAAAATAACACTTCATGAATAAAAAGGAAGAAAGCGCGGTGCAGAACACAAACCGCGCTTTCTTTTTATAAGGAGAGATAAATTTTTAAATATCGTAGTCAACAGTTACAGGCTTGCCTGTTGTGAAGGATTCAATGATCGCAACACCGAGAGAAACGGTCTTTGCACCTGAAACTCCATCGGTAATTACGGTTCTGCCCTCGAGTATTGCAGATGCAAAATCTTCAACCTCTGCGGCAAAATTGTGGTTGTTAACGGTTACAGGAATTGTAACAGGAAGAGTTCTTGTATCCATTCCCTCAATCATATTTTCCTTGTAAAGAGTTATTGTAGAAGAGGTGTTATCAAAGATAATCGTGCCCTTGGTGCCGTAAAGTAAAGAACGCATTGTATATTCTCTCTTACAACCGTGGGAGTTGAACACCTTACCGATAACGCCGTTCGGGAATTTCATAACAGAAATAGAGGTATCGTGAATAGGCCAATCTGTAAGACTCATATTGTTAGCAAATGAGAATACCTCTTCGGGATCGCCTGCAATCATTCTGATAAGGTCGAGTGCGTGGCAGCCGCCACCAAGGATAGGCTCACGTTCGGGAGTCTTTCTCCAGGGTATTGTATTATCGCCGTATGTAGAACCGGGGATTCTGGAATAGTCGTGTGCGTATTCAGATTCAATAAAGAAGAGGTCACCGATAGCTCCGGATTCAAGAAGCTCCTTAGCCTTTAAGAAAGAAGGAGTATAACGACCAATCTGACCAACCATAAGTTGTTTGCCGGTTTCTCTTGCTACTCTTACCATTTCCTTGCACTCATCGAGATTAAGAGCCATGGGCTTTTCGCAAAGAACGTGCTTGCCGGCTCTGAGAGCGTCGCAAGCAACAACGCAGTGCTCCTGATCGGGAAGGGGAAGGGTTACGGCGTCGATATCATCGCGAGCAAGAAGCTCTTTGTAATCGCTGCAATACTCAGGTACACCGTACTCTGATGCTCTGAGTTTTGCCTTCTCAATATCGATGTCACAAACGACAACGGCCTGGGCGTGCTTCGAGTTGTTGATACCGTCAAGATGCCATCTGCAGAACGAACCTGCGCCAATAACACCAATGCGTAATTTCTTTTCCATTGATAATTCCTCCGTTATTTACATAATCGCAACTAATTTGCTTGTTGCTACACGTAGATTATATTATAAACGCACGTTAATGTCAATTATTATTTGAAATTTTGCGCAAAAAAGCTAATTAATATTACAAAGCGTTTGTAATTGGAGTCCTCAAATGCTTTTTATGCCATTTACGGCACTTTATTTTATATAATGTGAATATATAATGGTATCTTTTGCTGATTGATAATTGACAAAATTATTTCGTTAGGGTATAATTACAAAGCAACTTTGCGTATACGCCTCCTTAGTTAAATGGATATAACAGCCCCCTCCTAAGGGGCAGTTGTGAGTTCGATTCTCGCAGGGGGTGCCAAATGATTTTAAATAGGGAGAAATCTATGAAGTTAAAAGTTGATTTTATAGTAAAAAATGTTGCTGATAAGTCGGTCGCTATTGCAGTTGACGGAGCTAAGGTCGGATTTGACGGAATGCTCACAATGAACGAGAGCGCTGCGTTTATACTCGAGTGTCTGAAGGTTGATACAACCATTGAAGAAATTGTCAAGAAGTTTCTTGATGAATATGACGCTACTCGTGAGCAGGCGGAAAACACAATCGCAAATTTTGTTTCGAAGCTTCGCGAAGCAGGACTAGTTGAAGAATAACTAAAAATCATCCTGATTACCGTCAGGATGATTTTTTATATAAGAATATACAAAAAATAAAACAGCCGCTTCGAGCGGCTGTTTTGTGTTTTATTAGTTCTTTGCTTTTTTATCTGAGTAGTTCTTCCAGAGGACCCAGAGAGGAGCCGAAATAAAGAGGGAAGAGATACAACCCGAGATAAGACCGATTGCCATCGGGATTGCGAAGCTTCTGAGTGAAGAGAGTCCAAAGAACTCAGCAACCACGATGATCATGACAACAGCGAGGAAGGTGGTAACAGTTGTAATAAAGGTACGAGATTTTACCTTATTAACAGCGCCGTTAACGAGATCGGCTGTTGAAAGCTTGTGGTAGAGGGTTTTATCCTCACGAATACGGTCGTAAATAACGATGGTATCGTTAAGCGAGTAACCAAGAATTGTAAGAAGAACTGCGACAAAGTTCATATCAATGGGAAGATTGAAGATTGCACAGGCGAAAAATGCTGTAAATACGTCAAGGAAGAGAGCCGCAAAAGCGGTAACTGCTGCCGAAACGCCACCAATCTTTCTGAAACGGATACCAACATATACCGTAACGAGTGCGCCTGCAATAAGAACTGCTACAAGACACTTAAGGAAGAAAGCGCCTGCAAGAGAGGGACTTACCGACTTTGATTCTTCAAATGCGAACTTGTTGTCAGGATAAGTCTTTGTAAGAGTCTCTTCGATTTTCTGCTGAGAGTCTGTCGAGAGAGATTCGTCACCGACGAGGGTTACGATAAGTGTTTTGGAATCGCCCGAAAGACCAACGTTTTCGCTGATTATAACATCCTTGCCAATAGCGGCTTGAACCTTGCTCTGCACATCGTTAAAATCAACATCGCCTTCATAGGAGTAGGAAACTCTTGTACCACCCTTAAAGTCGATAGAAAGGTTTACTCCACCCCAGATTACAGTGAAGATAATGCCGATTACGAAGAAAACAGCATAACCTATAAGAACAAATTTAAATGCTTTATTAAAATCAATATTCTTAAACATTATTTTGCACCTCCGAATAAAACAGGCTTTCTAAAGAACTTATATCTGGAGATGCTCTTCATCATCCACTTAGAGCAGAGTACTCCGAGGAGGAGATTGAAGATAACACCGAGGAGAAGTGTGTAACCGAAGGAGTAGATCGAACCTGTGATTGTAGCACCGAAGAGGGACATTAAGGGAGCAAAGATTTTACCTAAGATAGAATCTGTCGAACCGAATGCACCCATAAGAACGAGAGCAACAATAACGATAGTTACGTTACCGTCGATAATAGCGCTGACTGAGTTTTTATAACCTGCATTAATGGAGGCGTCAATGGTCTTGCCGTTTTTGAACTCTTCCTTGATACGCTCGGCCGCAATAACGTTAGCGTCAACACCGACACCGATTGAAAGGATGATACCTGCAATACCAGGGATTGTAAGTGTGAAGCTGTTTGTACCTGCGAAATAGCCCGAGATACAAGCTATCATACAAGCAAGCTGTCCAAGGAGAGAAATGCTTGCGATAACACCGGGGAGTCTATAGAGAGCAATCATAAGAATGCAGATAACGCCGAACGCGATAGAACCTGCGATAAGCATAACTCTGAGAGCGTCAGAACCGAGGGTCGGAGAAACAATCTGAGTTTTATCGTTGTCAGCGGTTAATGCAAAGGGAAGTGAACCTGCCATAATCTTGTCCGCAAGCTCTTTTGCTTCTTCTGCATTTGCCATACCGTCTATGTAGCAAGCGCCATCAGTAATGGCGGTCTTAACGGTTGGAGCAGAAATCATTGCATCGTCCATCCAGATAGAAATCTGTTTTCCGACAAGCTTTGCAGTAGCTTCGGCAAATTTTGATTTACCTGCAGCGGTAAACTCAAGTGAAACGATATTAGCGCCGGTTTCGGGGTCAATATTTTCATAAGCCTCAGCAACATCTTTACCTTCAAGGATTAATGTGCCGTCAGCAGCGGTTCCCTCACGGAAGGTGAGAAGAGCGGTTTCGCCAAGGCCTTCAATTTCCTTGTAAGCTGCGTCTGCATCAAACTGTGTAGCATCACTTGACCAAGGGAATCGGACAACAATCTGATTGTTGTTCATATCAGCAAAAACCTCATAGTCGGTAATGTTGTTGTTGACGAGACGGGTTTCGATGATTGCCTTAGCAGCATCCATATCTTGCTTGGTTATGTCATCGACATTCTTATCGGGAGAGTACACAGCTTCAACACCGCCGCGTATATCGATACCCCAACGGATATCTTTAGCGCCCTTAAAGGTTATTTCGCGTGCATCGCCATAGTAGTTCTCTATGCCGAAGAATGATGTATAGGTAAGAAGGAGTATTAAAATGAGAAGAAAGGGAAATACCCACTTACCTGTCTTTTTTGCTTTCATAGCAGGTCCTCCAAAAAGTATTTGTAAAATATATTATATGATTAATATTACATAATGTCAAAGGGTTTTATTTTTTGTCGTTTAAAAGCTTCTCCAACGCGGCATATTTTACTGCTACCGAGAGTACATCAGCGGCTTTTGCCATATCTGCAGCACTCGGATAAGACGGAGCAATTCTGATATTGCTGTCATCGGGGTCTTTTCCGTAGGGATAGGTAGCGCCGGGCTTTGTGATGCTGAGTCCTGCTGCCGAGCAGAGCTCTCCGACACGCTTAGCGCAACCATTCATTACCATCATGCTAATGAAATAACCGCCGAGAGGCTTAGTCCATTCGGCAATACCTTTGCCGGCAAGCTCACGGTCGAAGCTTTCAAGGCAAGCCTCAAATTTCGGTCTTAAAACATCCGCATGTTTTTTCATATGAGCTAGAAGAGCCTCAGTGTTCGGGAACATTCTTGCATGACAAAGCTGATTGAGTTTATTAGGTCCGATAGTCTGAATTGTCATTCTTGATTTTAAGAAGCGCATGTTATTATCACTTGCGGCTTCAACAGCAATTCCGGCACCGGGGAAAGAAATCTTTGAAGTTGAAGTAAACATGATAACAATGTCTTCGTTACCGTTTTTCTTACACTCTTCATAAATTCCGAGAAGCTTATCACCGTTTTCATAAAGATCGTGAATAACATAGGCGTTGTCCCACATTATTCTGAAATCCTTTGCGGCAGGCTTGAGAGCGGCAATACGCTTCACAACTGCGTCAGAATAGGTGATACCGGTGGGGTTGGAATACTTCGGAACGCACCACATACCTTTAACGGTGGGGTCTTTTACAAGTTCTTCAACAGCGTCCATATCAGGACCATCGGAAAGATATTTAACGGGAATCATTTCAATTCCGTAATATTCGCATATACCGAAATGGCGGTCATATCCGGGAGCGGGACAGATGAATTTGATTTTACCCTGACTGAGCCAAGGTCCTTCTCCAAATCCCGAAACCATACCCTGAGTAATTGTATCGAACATCATATTGAGAGAAGAGTTGCCTCCGCAAATGACATTTTCCCAATTGATTCCAAGTATATTTCCAAAAAGTTCTTTAAGCTCATCGAGTCCGTCAAGTCCACCATAGTTACGACAGTCGGTACCCTTCATAGCGATATATCCCTTGTCGCCACCTACGTTAGTAAGTAATCCTTCGGAAAGGTCAAGCTGGTCAAAACCCGGTTTTCCTCTGGTCATATCAAGGGTAAGGCCTGAAGCCTTGATTTTTTCGTATTCTGTTTTTACTTTTTCAAACTCTGCAGATAGAGCCTCCAGTCCCATGGAACGATAGTCAGACATCTATAATCCTCCAAATTAAAATATTACACTTTATAATAATATATTTTGCGTCTTAATGCAAGAGAAAATGTGAAAGAAAAGAAAAAAGTTCATAAAAAAACGCCCCTTATAGTAAAAGGGCGTTCTTATAAACTATTCGTATATTACTTTTCCGCAGTTAATAAGCTCGGGTGGTAGAGGTTCAAATCCCGAAACATTGTTTCTAAAGATAAGATTGTCGGTGCTCTTAGCGTAAAGCCAACTGTTCTGTGAGCCTTCGGCACGGTTGTTTTCAATAAGAATGTTGTGGTTTACAAATTCATTATCTGAAAACTTAGTGTTTTCAGGTTTTATAATATATATGTTTTGTTCGGTGCAGTTAATGTGAAAGTTGTTTCTGATTGTAACATCGTTAACAGGACCTGATTCGTACCAACTTTGTGTATCGCAAGCGAGCAACACACAAGGTCTTCGGAAGTTGACAAAGGTATTGTTTTCGATAAGAACCTTACCTCTGGTGCCTGTTAAAAATCCCTTTGTTGTAACTCGGCTTGAATGACATCCTGCAATATAAACATCGGGATTAGCCGAAAGATTTTCAATAACTCTACCTATGGTGAAATCAGACGCATCTCTGTCAAGGACAACTTTTATATGATATGGGTCAATCAGCTCGCTTGATAAGACTTTTGCTTCACCTTTTTTGAGCATATATTCGGGGTCACGCGATTCAATAGTATCGCCGTCACGGAAGATATTAAAATTGAAAGAGTCGGGCTGAATGAATTTTGCAACAATCTCATTTCCCTTTGATTCAACTATTTTAAGATATGTACCGTGAATGTTGACGGGGTCATCGTGTAGACCTCTGAAAACACAATTTGTTATGTTTATTTGACCGCGGCAGTTTGAAAACTGGCTTCCGTCGGCGAAGCAGGAACAGATTCGTCCGCTTTCAGGGTCGGGTGCGCAGGTAACGTGATTTAGGGTAATGTTTTCGCTACACTGAGAAACGAAGCCTAGACCATGCATAAAGTGCATGGTAACGTTATTTACTGTGATATCTTTACTCCAACCAAAGAAAGAACCGCATTCATCACGCACACCATCACGAAGTTGGGCAATACCACCCACTATAAAGTTATAGGGATTATAATTTTCATTTTGGTATGAGATTTTAACCTTTCGGTCGCCAAGGTCTTCGTATCTTGCCGTTTCATCTGCCATGGGGCTAAAACCGTGCTTTCTCATACAGTCATCGGCAGGATGATAGATGTGATAATAATGCTTTGTATCATAGAACTCAAAATTTTCGCCATACCATGTGATGTTTCCGTTTTCGATGCGGTATTTTGAATCAGGATGAACCTTAACAACCGAATAACCATCGCCGATTTCGAGCACTTCCATTTCCATAACGGTAGGGTCTGCATAATCAACAGTAATATTTTTGAAGGTTATGTTTTCCGAATTAAAGGTGGAAAACGGTGTCATTTTTCCGTGACAGATGAATTTTGAGCCCTGTCCGTCAATAACAACATTCTTTTTGCCATCCACGCTTATCATAAGATGATGGTCATAAGGTATACCGAATTTATCTGCGTTACGCTGTGGTGTGGAGTTTGTTATATTGTAGGTTTTAACGGCACATTCATTCTGATGGATATGGTATATGTTAGGCTCAATAAGAATTTCGGTATCATTATTTATTGCACTGTTTATTTCTTTAAGTATATTTTCGCATTTTGAGATTTTAACAGTTTTCATAAAATCACCATTTAACCTTCCAACGAGAAGAATACTCATCGTTTTCGTTAGTGGTACGAGTGGTTGTTTTTTCTTCGGATTCTCTGATTTTTTTCTTTAAAAACCTATCGAATTCATTTGTGTCAATGGGTAGGGTAACAGGAGCTTTTTTATAAGCCGAAAGGTAGGCGGCATTAGAAATTGAAAGTTCATATATACCGTCTGTTCCGGGCGAAAGAAGAGGTTCTCCTAAAAGAATGGCATTTGCAAAATTCTGAAGGATGCCTCTGTGAGCAGATTCTGGAGCATTTTCTTCAAATTCGAGATACTCGGTTTCAATTTTCGGAGAATTAGAGTCCGAACTGAAACAAATTTCGCGTTCGCAGTCTTTAAGTCGCCACCATTTGAGAGTGCCGTTTTCTAATACGATTTTACCTTTGTCACCCGAAATTTCAAGTCGGTTGGTACCTGGGTATTCTCCGGTTGAGGTTATGAAAACGCCTGTTGCACCGTTAGCATATCTTGCAGTTATGGTAACGTCATCCTCAACTTCAATGCGGTGGTATTTTGCTATATCACACATAGCGGAAATCTCTACCGGCATACCACATATCCATTGCCATAGGTCAAGCTGATGAGGAGCCTGATTGAGAAGCACACCGCCACCCTCGCCTGACCAGGTTGCTCGCCAATCTCCCGAATCGTAGTAGCGTTGTGTGCGGTACCAATTAGTTATTATCCAGACCGAGCGTTTAAGCTCGCCGAGAGCGCCGCTTTTAACGATTTCACGGGCTTTTGAAAAGAGAGCATTTGTACGCTGATTAAACATGATTGCGAAAACCTTGTTGGTTTTGGATGCTAAAAGATTTATCTCTTTTGCTTTTGAAACGGTTATATCAACAGGTTTTTCGACAAGCACATGAAGCCCTGCGGACAGGGCTTCTTTAGCTATATCAACATGAAACTTGTGCGGTGTAGATACAATAACAGCATCAATAATACCCGATTTTAAGAGTTCCTTATAATCGGAGAAAAAGGGAATGTCGGGATAAGCCTCTGTAAGGGAGACTTTCTTTTCCGGATTAATATCACAAAGGGCTGAAAGTATCATACCGTCAACCTTGCCATCTGAAATACATTTTACATGGGCAGAACCGATATTACCAACACCGATTATACCGACTTTTACAGAGTCCATATATATGCTCCTATTTGAGAAATCTTTTATTTTGAGCCGCTGAAGGTATCTGCTGCGTTTGCGACGACTTCCTTTACGTTAGTCTTGCGACGTGAGGTTGCAACCCTCTTCATAAGCTCTTCGTAGTAAAGGTCTTCATCAAGGGGAAGCGTAATTTCCTTATCAAGCCATGAGGAAAGGTGCATAGCGTTAGAAAGTGTAAGTCCGTTAATTCCTTCGTATCCCTCTGCAATCATCTTACCGCCGTGGAGAATATGGTCTGCCCAAGCGTTAAGAACGGCAGGATGATGGGGTGCGCGACCTTCGTGAGTAACCTCGACCTCGTGCTTCGGAACAGGTCCGAACGGATTTGTATTTGTCTTTGAGTGTTCAGGCTCACTTATATCATATTCTATCATCTTTATATCATTTCCGTCAACGATAATCTGACATTTATCCATCTGAATTTCGAGACGGTTAGAACCGTTTCCGTCACCTGTTGTGGTAACGAACACACCGGTAGCACCATTTTCATATTCAACAAAAGCCGTAACATCGTCATCAACCTCAATGTCGTGCCACTGACCATATTTGATTTTTGCCATTACCTTAACGGGCATACCGCATATCCACTGCCAGAGGTCGAGCTGATGAGGACACTGGTTAAGAAGAACGCCACCGCCTTCTCCCGACCAGGTTGCTCTCCAATCGCCTGAATCATAATAAGCCTGAGGACGGTACCAGTTTGTAATAATCCAGTTTGTACGGCGAATCTGACCGTATTTACCCGAATGAACAAGCTCGTGAACCTTTATGTAGACATCGGTAGCGCGTTGGTTGAACATCATACCGAAAGCGGCGTTATGTTTCTTAGCTTCCTCGTTCATTTCTCTGACCTGTTTGGTATACACACCCGCAGGCTTTTCAACCATAACGTGAATATCCCGCTTCATACACTCCATTGCATATTTCGGGTGGTCATAGTGGGGAACAGCAACAATACATCCGTTGATAAAGCCCGAATCAAGCATCTCCTCAGCGGTTGCAAAAACAGCAACGCTTTCGGGCAGATTTCCCTTTGCCCATTCTCTTCTGCTTTCCTTTACGTCTGCAACTGCAACAAGCTCAATTTCGGGGCACTTTCCGCTTAAAATGTGGTTGCAGTGAATCGCACCCATGTTTCCGATACCGATTATACCTAAACGAATCTTTTCCATTGTGTATCTCCTTTATTTAAGACCGAGTGAGGTCAGATATCTATAGCTACGTGTTAAACAATCAAACGGATCCTCGCCGTTACAGTTGTCCTGTTCAACAAGAATGTGTTCGACTCCAACCTTTTCGGAAGCGGCGATAATTCCTTCAAAATTCATATTACCTTCACCGATGGGAGCCATGTCTCCGTTCCAGAACATATCCTTATAATGAATAGCGTCAACTCTGCCTTCGAGTTTATAAAGCCATTCGATAGGATCTGCACCGCCCTTTTGAACCCAGTATGTATCCATTATAATACCGAGCTCGTCAGGTGAAAATCTTTCAAGAATATAGTCTATGTTTCTCTTGCCGTCTACCTTTTTGAATTCAACTGCGTGGTTATGGTAGTAAAGCTTTCCGCCGGCCGCTTTAATTTCGGGAGCTTTGCAGAGAATAGTATCGCAAAGTTCTTCAACGGGTTTATTGTGTAGGTCGAAAAATCCTATTCCGACTCTGTTACAGTTAAACACCTTGTGAAAGTTAACCACTTCGGCAGGGTCGGCAACAACTCTGTCGGGCTTAAAGTGTGTTATAACACAAGAAAGTCCGTTTTTGTCAAGCTCTGTTTTGAGCCACTCTGCTTCGTAATCACAGGTGCCCGAAACCTGAACTTCGGTATAACCTATATCTGCTACTTTTTTGAGAGTTTCGCTAAACTGTTCCGGGTTCTTTGTAAATTCTCTTAATGTATAAAGTTGTGCTCCGAGTTTCATGGATTTTTCTCTCCTCTAAATAATATTTTTAAGCGCTGTGACGGCATAATCGAAAGCCTCTTCGGCTGTAGCGAAATTATATCCGCCGACTTCACTCGTATTCCCTTCTTTTTCAAGGGCGCCCAGCCCGTCAAATTCAAACAGATGCGGCTCTAGAGTCAGCACCTTACCGCCCATATCTTTATAAAGCTTAATTATCTTTTTGACATTACCGTCGCCGACGCCTGCAGGAACGATAGCACCGTCAGCTTTCGAGTCTTTTATATGTAGGTAATATACATAATCTTTCAGCATATCCCAAGCCTCAAGGGTGTTAACACCACACTGAACAAAATTCGCGGGGTCGAAAACCGCTTTGAGAGAGGGAAGAGCCTTATGTATTTCGAGACAACGCTCGGGAATATCTCCGTAAATTCCTTTTTCATTCTCATGGCAAAGGACAATATTATATTCCTTTGCGATCTCAGTGAATTTGCCAAGTCGGTCGATAACCTCGTTTTTATAGTCGTTAGGATTTTCACCGTCAGGCATATAAAAACTGAACATTCTGCAAGCCTCTGCACCGAGAACGCCTCCGATCTCCATGCCTGATTTAAATGAATCAAGGTGGGGTGCAAAATCGTCTGTAATCTTAATTTTTCCGAGCGGAGAACCGATAGACCATACCGATAAACCTTTGTCGGATAGATGTTTTTTATATTCTTTAGCCTCTTCTGCGGTGAGAGCTACAACATTTTTTCCGTCAACATTTCTCATTTCGAGAGCGTCAAGTCCATTTCGAACAAGCGCATCTAACTGACCTGAAAATTTGTTGTCGCTTTCATCTGCAAAAGCTGCTAATTTAAAACCGTTTAATGACATAGCAATATACCTCCATATATAATGTACCTTTTTTATATTTGCAATACAATTACAAAAATTCGCAAAAAAGATTGCAAAAATTATCCGAGCGTGCTACAATGCAGAAAAAGGGGGCGAAATAATGGCTATTAATTTTTCTTATTGTGATGATAAAGTCCGTGCAACAATGCCTCGAAATGAAAAATTTGAAGTTGCACGACATTATATGCATACTCACGAAACGGCAGAGATTCTTTATTTTATTGCCGGAAAAACGGTTTTTCATGTTGAAGGAACAGAATATGTCCCCGAACGCGGAGATATACTCTTTATCCGACCTGCGGAGTCTCATTATACTACTGTCGATAATAATTACCCTTATGAAAGAGCCGTTATCAACTTTGATATTAGCATTTTCGATTCCATTGACCCCGACAGAACTCTGCTCAGACCTCTTTTTGAGAGAAAAGCCGGAAAACTGAATCTTTATAAAAACTTCCGTTTTAAAGATGAAATACATAAGGTTTGCATAGAAAATATGATGACACCGGGTCTTAATGACCGTTTAAATGTTGTGTCAAATTTATTTTTGCTTCTTAATGAAATATCGAAAGTATTCTCGGATACTGCGGCAAATCAGGAGCAGAGCGAAAGCCTTGAGTATAAAATAATACGATATGTGAATAAACATATCTCCGAAAAACTTACCCTTAATGAAATTTGCGACAAGTTTTATATAAGCAAGCCTCAGCTTTGCAGAATCTTCAAAAAAGCGACAGGAACGACAATGGGACAGTATGTTACGATAAAAAGACTTGTAATGGCAAGACGTCTTATAAATGACGGAGCAAAGCCAACCGCTATCTATGCTGAATGTGGGTTTGGTGATTACTCAACCTTTTACAGAGCATATATTAAAAACTTCGGCGAAGCGCCATCAAGCAAGCATCCAAACAATAAATGAAAGAAGCGGCAGGTTACACAACCTGCCACTATTTATTGTAATAGTATTTCTTGACAGACAATAAATATAGTGGTATTATATCTATTGTGGGAGAGTAGTATTTGGCATTTTTTGTCAAATTTTGCGGTCCACAGTTTTTTAGTCTATTCCGCTTTGGCGGGCGGAGTTTTTAAAAAACATCCAATTTTTACCGAGGCCAAAAAACTGCAGCCTCGTAAAACTAAATGCAGTTTAATATATAAGGAGGTGCATATTACATGCCCGAAGGAATTTTATATTATGTAATTTTAGGCATCGTCGCAGTGGCATTTTCACTTGTGTTTTTCTTCGTCGGTTCGGCTGTAAGAAAGAATAAAGCCGAAAAGGCAATTGGCTCTGCCGAAGAAGAATCAAGAAGAATTCTCAGCGACGCTATCAAAAATGCCGAAGCAAAGAAAAAAGAAGTCTTGATTGAAGCTAAGGAAGAAGTTCATCAGCTTCGTCAGGAAACCGAAAGAGACCTGCGTGAACGCAGAAGCGAGGTTCAGCGTCAGGAACGCAGACTTCAGCAGAAGGAAGAGACCCTTGACAAGAAAATAGACAACCTTGAGCAGAAGGAAGAAAAACTTGCTCAGCGTGTAAAAGATGTTGAGGCAAAAATTGAAGAGACCGAGCAGATTAAACGCAGTCAGCTTGAGATGCTTGAGCGTATTTCCGGTTATTCAAAGGAACAGGCTAAGGATTATCTTCTGTCGTTACTTGACGATGAGCTTACCCATGCGAAAGCACTTAAGGTAAAGGATTATGAGCAGAAGACAATTGATGAGCAGGAAAATATCGCAAGAGAGATTCTTGCCCGCGCTATTCAGCGCTGTGCTGCTGACCATTCTTCTGAGGTAACCGTATCGGTAGTTCCGCTTCCGAGTGATGAAATGAAGGGAAGAATTATCGGCCGTGAAGGTAGAAACATCAGAGCCCTTGAAACTGCTACAGGTGTTGACCTCATAATTGACGATACTCCCGAAGCAATTACTGTTTCGAGCTTTGACCCCATCAGACGTGAGGTTGCAAGAATCGCTCTTGAAAAGCTCATTACAGACGGAAGAATCCATCCTGCAAGAATTGAAGAGATGGTTACTAAGGCTCAGAATGACGTTAACAACACCATCAAGCGTGAGGGTGAGCGTGCTATGCTTGAAACAGGCATACATAACCTCAATCCCGAACTTGTTAAGCTTCTCGGTAAACTCTATTATCGTACAAGCTATGGTCAGAACGTTCTGAACCATTCTTTAGAGGTTTGCCACCTTTCTGGTATTATTGCTGCAGAACTTGGCGTTGATGTTACCATGGCTAAGCGTGCAGGACTTCTCCACGATATCGGTAAGGCGCTTGACCACGAGCAAGAGGGAACTCATATTCAGCTCGGTGTTGAAGTAGCCAAGAAGTATAAGGAAAACGAAGAGATTATTCACGCTATCCATGCTCATCATGGTGAGGTAGAGGCTAAGACAATAATAGCCTTTATAGTTCAGGCTGCAGATGCTATTTCGGCTGCCAGACCCGGAGCACGCCGTGAGAATATCGAAAGCTACATTAAACGTCTTGAAAAACTTGAGGAAATCGCCAATTCCTTCAATGGCGTTGAAACATCTTTCGCTATTCAGGCAGGTCGTGAGGTCAGAATCGTTGTTAAGCCCGAGGTTATCAGCGACGACCAGATGGTACTTATTGCTCGTGATATCGCAAACAAGATTGAGAATGAGCTTGAATATCCCGGTCAAATTAAAGTCAATGTTATACGCGAAAACCGCGCTGTCGACTTCGCTAAATAAGAAAATTTTAAGCAGAACAAAAAGAACCTACGGTTTACCGCAGGTTCTTTTTTAATCCTTTTTCCGCCCTTCGAGGTATACACGATACATCTTCGGGCGGAGAAAAGAATTTCTGCATAAAATTTTCAATATTTAGTATATTGGATGATACATCTTCGCTTCGGAGAAAACGATTCCAACTCAAAATCTGATCTATTTGGTAGTTTTTATATATTTGTGCGAAGCACACCTTAATTCTGCACTTTGCATTTTGAATTCTGCATTTTAAAAAACTCCCGATTGAAATGCAGGGAGTTTTTTGTTACAATAGAAAACGGTGATTATTTATGAAAAAATATTTATATCCTGCAAACATACTTTTGCCCAAAAAAGACTATGAAAAATGGGCTGTTATAGCCTGCGATCAATATACTTCGGATAATGAGTATTGGCAAGAGGTTGAGAAAACTGTCGGAGACTCTCCGTCTGCTCTTAATATCATTCTTCCCGAAATTTATCTTGAAGAGACTGAGCAAAGAGTTGAAAAAATCAACGCATCGATGAAAGAGTATCTTGAATCAGATGTTTTTGAGCTCTATGGAGATTCTTTCGTTTATGTAGAAAGAGAGATTACAGGCGGCCATATCCGCCGTGGTGTTGTTGGTATGATTGACCTTGAAGAATATGATTATAATGCCGGCAGTACCGCTCTTTGCAGAGCAACCGAGCAGACTGTTGCCGAAAGAATTCCGCCAAGAGTTGCAATTCGTAAGGGAGCACCTCTTGAGATTCCGCATGTAATGGTGTTTATAAATGACCCTGAAAATAAAGTTCTCGGATATCTTTCTTCGAAGAAAAACGAACTTTGCAAAATATACGATTTTGCACTTATGCAAAAGGGTGGACATATCGAGGGTTACAAGGTTTCGGGAGAGGACTGCGAAAAGGTAAATTCTGCGCTCGAAAACCTTGTCGATAACGGATTCTTATACGCTGTAGGTGACGGAAACCATTCTCTTGCAACAGCAAAGGAATGTTATCGTCTGAATCCCACAGAGCAAAACCGCTACGCACTTGTTGAGATTGTTAATATTTACGATGAGGCAATCGAGTTTGAACCGATATACCGCGTTATGTTTAACTGTGACAAAACACATCTTTTATCTGAATTCGAAAAGGCTGTAGGCTTTACCGATAAGTGCGGTCATGCGTTCGAGGTGGTGACTTGTGAGGGATCTGAAACGATATTTGCAACTCCTACCGCCGAGCTTCCAGTCGGTACTTTGCAGGCTTTCCTTGACGATTATCTCAGCAAAAATCCTGAGGTAAAAATCGACTATATTCACGGTGTTGAAGACACCAAAAAGCTTTGCGAAAAAGAGAATACCGTTGGATTTATCTTTGACGGAATGAAAAAGAGTGAGCTTTTCAGCGCGGTAGCAGCAGATGGCTCTTTACCCAGAAAAACCTTTTCAATGGGTCACGCTGACGACAAGCGCTTCTATATTGAGGCGAGAAAATTATGAGACTCTCGGTATTTCAGGTAAGTGATAATATTGAGGTAGTTTTAGATGGAGATATTTTCAGTCTAGAGGATACTCTTGATTGCGGTCAGGCTTTTAGATGGAAAGCTACCGATGACGGATGTTTTGAGGGTGTAGCCTTCGGAAAATATAAGAAGATACGACAAGAGGGAAACAAACTCACATTCTATAATACCGCTTCTTCGGAGTTCGAGAAAATCTGGAAAGATTATTTTGATTTTGACCGAGATTATAGTTACATTAAAAAAGTTATCAGCAAAAATGAAAACCTTAAAAAGGCTTCGGAGTTTGCAGGGGGAATAAGAGTGCTTCGTCAGGAGCCTTGGGAGTGCCTTTGCTCTTTTATAATTTCGCAGAATAACAATATTCCGAGGATAAAGGGAATAATCGAGAGACTTTGTGAAAGCTTTGGAGAAAGACTTGAAAGTGGTTTTTACACATTTCCATCTGCCGAGAAAATAGCCTCTCTTACGTTAGAGGACTTAGCTCCGCTGAGGTCGGGTTTCAGAGCAAAATATATACTTGATGCAGCAAAAAAGGTCGCTTCGGGAGAGATTGACCTTGAAAAGATTTCAAAACTAAAAAGCGACGAAGCCAGAGCCGAACTTGTTAAGATATACGGTGTAGGTGAGAAGGTTGCGGATTGTGTTTTGCTTTTTGGCATGGGTCATGTGGATGTCTTACCGAAAGATGTATGGATTAAAAGGGTTTTGGCAAATCTTTTTGACGGAGCTTTGCCAGATTTTGCCGAGCCTTACGCCGGAATAGCACAACAGTATCTCTTCCACTATGCCAGAATGACAAAATTAGAAATTGGAGAATAACCATGAGAGAAGATATTTGCACAATACCTATAAGTGACGCCTTTGAAGAAAACGACGGGTGTCCTATATGCCGAATGTATGATACGGTTGAAAAAAGGATACTTGAATACATAATGGGAGCCGCTATGATGGAGCCTGATGTAAGAATTGCGACAAATGAGGTCGGATTTTGCGGGAAGCATTTCAAGAGAATGCTTAAAATGCGCGGAAGACTGTCATTAGCGCTTATGCTTCAGACACATACCGCAGAGGTTAGAAAAAATGTTACCGAAGCAGGCTTTTTGGTGTCTTCGGCAAAGAGAGCGTCAAGAGCTAGTGAACTTATGGACTCGTGTTTTGTCTGTGAAAAGATAAATTGGGGTTTTGAACGCATGCTTGATACCATTTATCGTACCTATGAAAATGATCGTGAGTTCAGAGAACTTTTCGGGAATCAGGATTATTATTGCTTTAATCATTACGCAATGCTTGTGAATGGAGCAAACCGAAAGAATATGAAGCGTTGGGGCGACGACTTCGTAAAAACCTTAGAGGAAAAGGCTACTGCCACCCTTAAAGGCTTGCAGGACGACCTTGACCATTATTGCAGAATGTACGATTACAGAAATTCGGGTGAAAATGCCGATTGGGGCAATTCTAAAGATTCTGTTGAGCGTACAATAGCCTTTTTAACAGGTGATACTGAGGTTTTGGATTAGTCTTTGAATAATTAATACATTTTTTGCCAAAAATACTCCTGAACAACTGAGTCAGGAGTATTTTTATGTTAAAAGGCGTAAACAAAACTGTAATAGAAATTAATTGTACAGACCACGGGTATTTTGAACGGGCGATACTTTTTGTAAATCCGGAGCAAAGCCACACATCGCAAAAAAGGCTTTATGCCGAGGCTGAAAAGTATATAGATTTGTTGAGTTCAGATGTCGGGAACACCGATTTTTTATCTTCGGGTAAAGCAAAAAACAAGAACATTAAATTGCTTATTGTTCTTTCGGCAATGCTTTTCGTGGCATTTGGCGGATTGGTTTTAGTTTTGAATATTTTGTAAATCTTTAGGGCGAGCATCTATTCGGTGCTTGCTTTTTCTATTATATTATTATATAATCAAATGTAATGTAAAGTTTTAAGAGGTGGATTTTTTGGATAAACAAATGCTGAAAACAAGCTTTTCTTTGCTTGTGAAATATCTTGTTTGTATAACCATGTCGCTAATTGTAACGGTTTCTTTGTATATGATTTTTGCTGCAATTTCAGAGAGCGGCGACAATGTAACGGGCGCGGGATATGTCGTTATGCTTATACTTAGCGCTTTTTGTTCTCTCGGTACACTTGTTCTTTTCATCAACGGAAAACTTTTTTACATAGGAGACTCGGATGCAAATAAGGTTCAGTTCGGAAGAATTGAATATGATAAGTATAAGGGACTGAAATTAGGAATAGTTCCCGCTGTTTTTGCTCTTGTAAGCTATATTGTTCTTATTCTCGGAAAGCTTGGAATAGTTGGCAGATGGTCAACAGTTTTCTTTAATTTTACGAATTACCATTTATTTGCTTATCATCAGTTAATCTTCGGTGGTAATATTAATACTTCAAATATGAGTTGGCTGAGCATTGCGGCGGCTTCACTTACGGTATTTTTAGTACCACTAATCTGTCATGCTTGCTACACTCTCGGATATAAGAGGATAAATCTTTTTGAAAGAGTAGTATTTAAGAAAAAAGGGGATAAATAATGGGACTTTTCGGTGGATTTTTTAATTATAGCAAGCCCGGTCCGGGCATTAGTAAGGACGCTCCTAAAAAGCGTACGTTTTTCGTTTTCTTTGAGACTTGGTTTCGGAATATCTGGCGTCTTTTGCCGTCAGGTATCGTATATTGTCTTTTTAACCTTCTCCTTATACCGTCAGGTCTTGGAAGCGCGGGAATGACTAATATCGCAAGAAATATGGCTAGAGACAAGCATTCTTTCGGTATCAGTGATTTTTTCGAGACTATCAAGAAAAACTGGAAACAGGCTCTCGTAATGGGTATTATCAATGTGGTAATTACCGCTATGGTTGTAGCGTCCGGCGTGCTTTATTACTTTAATTTTCAGGAGACTCTCGGCGGTTGGTTCAGTATTATCGGAACAGGTCTTATGCTGTCGGTGTTCTTCGTTATTTCGGTAATGAAATACTACGTATGGCTTATTCTTATAACCTTTAATCTACCCATTGGAAAGATAATTAAAAACTCTTTCTATTTTGTCTTTATTAATCTGAAAAACAATATTATTGCAGGACTTGCATCGATTTTGTGGTATGCACTCTCGGTTGGAATTTGCCTTTTGTGTGTAGCAAACGCAGAAATTTTTATTCTTTCTGTTGTTGTTATCGTTCTGCTTAATATTCTATTCTTCCCGGGCTTTAAGCACCTGCTCATACAGTTTTGTGTTTTCCCGTCTGTAAAGAAGATGATGATTGATCCTTATTATGAGGCTAATCCCGATGCAGATATTGAACTTCGCAGAAGTCTTGGACTAGAGGTTCCTGAGGACGATGAAGACGAAGAGGGAGTTTTTAACGACAAAAGATTACTTCCCGAAGATGAAGAATAAAAAACGAAAGCCATCCGAATTCGGATGGCTTTTTTATATTCAAGGGAGACTTTTAACTGTCGGTAATCTTGTAGACAGGACTGCAGGCTATCGCCGATTGATCGGATATCCGTTTGCTCCCTGTCTTATATTATGCAGAAAAGTGAACAAATGTCAGTTTATTTTGCGGATTTTCTAAGATAGAGAATACCAAGAGTATTAGCGCCGCAGTGAGCAGAAACCGTACAACCTGCGCGAGAAACGATAACCTCTGCAAAAGGTGCCGAAGCCTTAACCTGATTTACAACCTGATCTACTATTTCAGGGTCGCAACCTGCGTGAGTAACGAAGATGCGAGAAAGGTCGATGGATGAAATGTTCTCAAGGCGTTCGGAGACATACTGTTTCAGAGTCTCGGCATATTTACCACGATATTTTTTGCTGACTCCCATGCTTCCGTTATGAACCTCAATACAAGGCTTGAGCTTTAACAGGTTAGCACCGAGTGCAGCGATGGCAGAGCATCTGCCGCCCTTATGAAGATATTCGAGACTGTCGATAACAAAAGATGCGTCTACATTCGGGATAAGATTGGTAACCTTATCATATACTTCCTTTGCAGAAAGACCTTCCTTAATCATTTCCGCAGCCTTCATAATAAGCAGTGCTTCACCTGTGGAAAGATTGGCAGTATCTACTACATATACGTCTTCAAATTCTTCTGCGGCGATACAACTGTTTTGATATGTGCAGGACATTGAAGAACTGATTGTGAAATGCACGATAGCATAGCCTTCGTCAACGAAAGGTTTGAAGAAATTTATAAGGTCATCGATATTTGCTGCCGCAGTTTTGGGCAGAACACCGTGCTCTTCGTGATATTTGTAGATATCGTCAGGCGTGATATCTACACCGTCTCTGTAGGATTTATCACCGAGGGTTACTACGAGGGGAATGGTTTTTATATTTAATGCTTCCACAATTTCAGGCGGAAGGTCGCTGGTGCTGTCACGTGTAATAATTACTTTCTTGTCTGCCAAATTCATAGCCTCCTAATAATTTTTTATTAATTCTATCATAAAATCCGATTTTTTTCAACAGGTAAATGTTTATAAAAAGTTTTTATGTCCTATAATGTTATTATATACTAATACTTGACAATAAAGTAATTTGACAGTAAAATTATATTGATTATTTATACGCATTTCTATTTGAAAATCATTTTTTAAATATATGTTTGGGATAAAATACATATTTCATATTGTTATTGGAGGAAAAATATTTAATGTCAACAGACAACACCACTAAGAAAACTAAAAAAACAGGTAAGCCCAATACCTATAAGCAGAATAAGTCTGCAAAAGAGAAGACTAAAACAAGTCAAAAAGCACCCAAAAAGACTACAAATGCAAAAAAGACAGGCAATCCCCATAAGAAGAACCCTGTGCAAAAAACGAATAAGAACAAAACGCCTCTTCGCATAATACCGCTTGGAGGACTTGGCGAAATCGGCAAGAATATAACCGTGTATGAGTACGAAAAGGATATAATTCTTGTTGATTGCGGTATGAGTTTTCCTGACGAAGAGATGCCGGGTATTGATATAGTAATCCCCGATTTTTCTTATCTTGTTCAGAATAAAGAGCGTATACTCGGGCTTTTTGTTACCCACGGACACGAAGACCATATCGGAGCGATTCCGTATTTACTAAGAGAAATCAATGTTCCTATATATGCGACACGACTGACGGTTGGTCTTATTGAAGGTAAACTAAAAGAACACAAGCTGCTTGGCGGCGCAAAGCTTAATGTCGTAAATGCAGGAGAAACTGTAACACTCGGTAAATTCAGTATAGAATTCATCCATGTAAATCATTCAATACCAAATGCAGTTGCATTTGCGATTAAAACTTCGGCAGGAACTGTTATTCAGACGGGAGACTTCAAAATTGATACTACCCCGATTGATGATAAGGTTATTGACCTTTCCCGTTTTGCAAAACTCGGAAGTGAGGGCGTATTGGCGCTCTTATCCGATTCTACAAACGCAGAGCGTCCGGGATACACCGCTTCTGAAAAACTTGTTGGCGAATCCTTTGCGACCCTGTTCAGAAAAGCGGGCAAAAACCGAATTATAGTTGCAACCTTCTCGTCTAATATTCACCGTATACAGCAGATTATTGATGCAGCGGTAAGCTACAAACGAAAGGTTGCCGTTTCGGGCAGAAGCATGCTGAACGTAGTTTCAATCGCATCGGAGCTTGGATATCTGAATGTTCCTGAAAATGTTCTTATTGATATCGAAAGCATAAAGAAATATCCGGCAGAACAGCTTGTTATTATCACAACGGGAAGTCAGGGAGAACCCCTTTCTGCACTTCACAGAATGGCTTATAATGACCACAGAAACGTTGATATAGTTCCAAATGATATGATTATCATTTCAGCAACCCCCATCCCCGGTAATGAAAAGCTTGTCGGTAAGGTTGTAAACGAGCTTATGAAGCGAGGAGCAGATGTCGTTTACGAAAAAATGTACGACGTTCACGTTTCGGGACACGCTTGTCAGGAAGAACTGAAGCTGATGCTTTCGCTTGTTAAGCCTAAGTATTTTATCCCGGTTCACGGAGAGCAGAAGCACCTTTATAAGCACGCTATGCTTGCGAAGGCTAGCGGAATCGACAAGGATAATATCCTTATGGCAAATATCGGCGAGGTTATTGAGCTTAGCTCAAAGGGAATTAAAAAGACCGAGACTGTAACAGCAGGAAGCGTTCTTGTCGATGGACTTGGGGTCGGAGATGTCGGCGCGGTAGTGCTTAAAGATAGAAAGCATCTTTCTGACCACGGTATAATTGTAGTTGCGTTTACAATGGATTCGGCTTCCCGCGAGGTAGTTTCGGGACCCGAGATTGTAACAAGAGGTTTTGTTTACGCTAAGGAATCCGAGGAGCTTTTGAATCAGATAAAAGAAGTGGCTGAGGATGCTATTGAGAGATGTTATATTCAGAATATACGGGACTATAACACTATTCGTTCAAGAGTCAGAGATTCAGTTTCGCGTTATCTCTATGAAAACACAAGAAGAAGTCCGATGATTCTTCCGATCATTATGGATATCTAATTTTCAAACAGAAAGGAGAACGACCGTGAAAAAACTTACTTTAAAAACAAAAATGATTGTGGTTTTGGTTGCGTATTGCGTATTTGTATCGGCAATTACCGCTTTAACAAATTTGTGGTTGGCAATTCCGGTCGTTATCCTGAGTGCTGTTGTATTTATTACGCTGTTTAAAGCGCTCGACCTTATTTGTAACATAGGTGTTCTTGACCTTAAAATGATACGCTTTTCGAAAGAACTCGATAAGTTATGTAAAAAAGCGTCTAATATTGTTATAATGGGGCATAAATATTCCGATCTTGACTCGATAGGAGCTTCTTACGGTCTTTATTCATATCTGAGAACAAAATATGATGTAAGTATGCTTCTAAATAAAGAAAACACTCTCGGCAGACCGCTTGTAGATATGATTTGCTTTAGCGATCCCGACTGCAAGTTTTTTGGAGAAGCCGATGTTCCGTATCTTGTCGGAGAAGATACTTTACTTATAGTTGTCGATACTCACAGACCCGTGATTATGGATTTTTATGAAGCTTACGAAAAAGCAGGTCATGTTGTTATTATAGACCATCATCTCAGAGCAGAAGATTTTGCTTCAAGAGCAAACCTCAGTTTCCTTAAAACCTCAGCTTCATCTGCCTGTGAGATATGTACCGCTATAATAAAAACGCTTAGCACGAGACAAATTGGAAAGGTTGCAGCAAATGCACTTTTCTCAGGCATAATGCTTGATACAAAGAATTTTGTTATGAATACCGCACCTGATACCTTCAGGATAGCGTCATATCTCCGTCAGCAAAAGGCTGACCCCAAAACTGTTAAACAGCTTTTCTCTGAGACTATTGATGTTTGCAAGAGAAAGTATGAAATTATTGCAGATGCACACATTTATGATGATTGCGCGATTTCTAAAAGTGAGATAAACGACCAGTATGCGAGAGTATGTGCGGCTCAGGCGGCTGATGAACTTCTCGGAATCAGCGGAGTCAGAGCATCCTTTGTTTTTTGCCCTTCGGGAGACAGAATCAATATTTCTGCCCGCTCATACGGCGATATGAATGTTAAAAAAATAGTCGAAAAGCTTGGAGGCGGGGGACACAAAACGGTGGCTGCCTGTCAGATAAAAGCGGATGATTTTGATATGGCTTATAAACTGCTTATAAGCGCTATTGATGAATATAAATCCGATCAATTAAAGTAATACACGAAGAAAGGTGATAAAATATGAAAGTAATTTTATTAGAGGATGTTAAGGGACACGGCAAAAAAGGTGAACTTGTAAACGTTTCTGACGGATATGCGAGAAATTTCCTTTTCCCGAAGAATTTAGCTAAAGAGGCAAATGCTGCTGCAATGTCTGAGTTTAACAGCAAGGCAGAGGCGAAAATCCATCATTACGAGGAAGAAAAGGCTGCCGCAAAGGCTACTGCCGCGCTTATCGAGGGTAAAAAGGTAGAACTTCATGCAAAAGCAGGTTCAAGCGGAAAACTTTTTGGTTCGGTTACTTCAAAGGAAGTAGCAGAAGCGCTCAACAAAATGCTTGGCACTAAAATTGACAAGAAAAAGCTTACAGTAGCAGATATTAAAAACTTCGGTGAATATACAGCTACAGTAAAACTTTTTACAGATATTTCTGCAACCTTTACGGTAGTTGTTTCATCTGCTGAATAAAGATAAAGTGAGGAACTTTTAAAATGAGTCCTGAAATTGATTTTGCTACAACCGCGTCCGGTCTTAATCTGCCGTATTCTACAGAAGCAGAGCAGGCGGTTTTAGCATCGGTGCTTATAA
Source organism: Acutalibacteraceae bacterium (assembly GCA_045654425.1). GTDB lineage: Bacteria > Bacillota > Clostridia > Oscillospirales > Acutalibacteraceae > SFWF01. The sequence goes on along the minus strand of JAZONJ010000152.1, from coordinate 1,797 downwards.
AACCCGAGAGTCTCAACGATGTAGTTACAGAGCTTCATACCGAGCACTTTTATCTGCCTCAGCACAGGGTAATATACAGAACCCTTTGCGCGATGATCGAGCTTGGCGGTTATGCTATTGATTATGTATCTCTTCTTGAACAGCTTAAATCAGATAATACATACGATGAAGCGGGTTGGAAATCATACCTTACTCAGCTTGTAAAGATGTTTGTAATTCCTGCAAATATTCTGACATATGCAGCAATTGTAAAGGAACGTTTTTTTGCTCGTTCCTTGCTTGAGGCTGCAGGAAGCATAATAAAGGACGTAAATGAGAATCTTGTAGATGCTACTAAGCTTCTTGAGAATGCAGAAAGCACAATTTACAGTATTCGTCAGGGAAGAGAAACATCAGGTTTGACTCATATAAAGTCAGTTATTGAGGATGAGACCTATGACCGACTGATGAAACTTGCAAATCCCGATACGAGAAATGATTTTATCGGTATTCCGACAGGTATTTCTGCGCTTGATAAGGTAACGACGGGTCTTAATAAATCTGACCTTATTATTCTCGGTGCACGTCCCGGTATGGGTAAGACATCACTTGCACTTAATATTGCAAGAAACGTTGCTGTAAATGCTAAAAAGACAGTTTGCTTCTTCTCTCTGGAAATGACGAGAGACCAGTTGGCTCAAAGACTTCTTTCGAATGAAGCTTCTATCGAAAGCCAGAAACTCAGAACGGGTGACCTTACCCCTGATGAGTGGACAAGACTGACTCAGGCGGGAAGAATGCTCGGAGAGGCTAACCTTTATTTGGATGAAACTCCCGGAATTACCGTTCAGCAAATGAAGGCGAAGCTCAGACGAATGAAAAAGGTTGACCTTGTACTCATAGACTACCTCGGACTTATCACTTCGACAAGCCGTAGTGATAACCGTGTGCAACAGGTTCAGGAGATAACCGGTTCGCTTAAAGCTATGGCAAAGGAACTGAGAATCCCGGTCCTTTGCTGCGCTCAGCTTTCTCGTGGAACCGAAACAAAAGGAAAGAGCCATAAGCCTGCTCTCTCCGACCTTCGTGAGTCGGGTTCTATCGAGCAGGACGCAGACCAGGTACTTTTTATCTATCGTGAAACCTATTATGATAACGAGAAAGACGGCGAAGAAAACAGAGGAGATCCGAACAAGGCAGAAATCATTGTTGCTAAGAACCGACACGGAAGTGTAGAAACGGTTGATCTGCATTGGGACGGTAAGTTTACCCGTTTTGCTTCGCAGGATGTGTTCAGATAAATGGTTGCAAATGTTAGAAACACCCTTATAAAACTCGGAATTTCTTCTGAATCAAAAGAAATATGCGTTGCTCTTTCGGGAGGAGCCGATTCGGTATGCCTCTTATATATATTGAATGCTTTAAAAGATGAATTCGGTTTCGCTCTTTCTGCATTTCATTTGAATCATATGCTGAGAGGCAATGAGGCTGACCGAGATGAGATTTTTGTAAAGAAAATTTGCGAAGAACTTGGCATACCGCTTGTTATAGAGAAAGCAGACATAAAAGTTGAAGCGGAAAAACGAAGAGAAAGCATAGAACTTTGCGCGAGAAATATCCGTTATGAGCTTTTAAAGAAACATGCTAAAGGTTTGGTTGCTCTTGCCCATACGGCAAGCGATAATCTTGAAACTGTAATATACAATCTTGCAAGAGGAAGCGGAATAAAGGGACTTGGTGGAATACCGCCTGTAAGGGATATATTTATCCGTCCGCTCATTAACTCTACAAGACAAGAGGTTGAAACTTATCTTGCCG
>JAZONJ010000151.1:0-14947 GCA_045654425.1 Acutalibacteraceae bacterium | reverse complement strand
ATAAGTTCTCTCTGACGGTTCATAACGTCGTCATACTCAAGAACGCTCTTACGAATTGCAAAGTTTCTTCCCTCAATCTTACCCTGAGCTGACTCGATAGTTCTGGATAACATACCGTTCTGAAGCGGCAAATCCTCATCTACATTCAGTGCATCCATCATAGTAGTTATTCTATCTCCGCCGAAGAGACGCATAAGGTCATCCTCGAGAGATACGTAAAAACGAGTTCTTCCTGGGTCGCCCTGACGACCCGCACGACCTCTAAGCTGATTATCGATTCGGCGTGACTCGTGACGCTCGGTACCGATAATGAAAAGTCCGCCTGCTTCTCTGACCTTTTCGGCCTCAGGAGCAATTTCCTGCTTAAAGTTAGCATAGAACTCTGCATATTCTTCTCGGGCTTTTAGAATGTCAGCGTCCTCAGTATCGCCGTAGCCTGTAGCCTCGGCAATTATCTCATCGCTGTAGCCTATCTTTTTAAGCTCGCTCTTCGCAAGATATTCAGCATTACCGCCAAGCATAATATCGGTTCCACGTCCTGCCATATTTGTGGCTATGGTAACGGCTCCGAACTTACCTGCCTGAGCAATAATTTCGGCTTCTTTTTCGTGGTGCTTCGCATTGAGGACATTATGGGGTATACCTCTACGCTTCAGCATAGAGCTCAGCACTTCACTCTTTTCGATGGTAACAGTACCCACAAGTACCGGCTGACCAATCTTATTACACTCTTCTATCTGGTCGATAACGGCGTTGAATTTTGCCTTTTCAGTTTTATATACAACGTCGGGCTCGTCAACACGGATAACCTCTTTGTTAGTCGGGATTTCGATAACGTCAAGACGGTAAATCTCTCTGAACTCGCCCTCTTCGGTCATAGCTGTTCCCGTCATACCGGAAAGTTTTCCGTAAAGGCGGAAAAGATTCTGGAAAGTAATTGATGCAAGGGTCTTTGACTCGTGGGCAACCTTTACACCCTCTTTAGCTTCGATTGCCTGATGGAGTCCCTCATTATAGCGACGACCGAACATAAGACGACCGGTAAACTCATCAACGATAATAACCTCACCGTCTTTTACAACATAGTCAACATCGCGCTTCATAATTCCATGAGCGCGGATTGCCTGCTGAATGTGATGAGAAACGGTTATATTCTCAGCATCGTTAAGGTTTTCAAGTCCGAAATATTCTTCTGCTTTTTTAACACCCGACGGAGTCAGTACGCAGGTTTTTGCCTTTTCGTCAACAACATAATCACCGTCGAATGCCTGCTCTTCGTCAGAAATCTTATCGTTTGTCTCAGCAACCTTTACCATTCTGAGCCCTTTAGCAAAACGGTTGGCGCGAATGTAAAGGACGGTGGATTTATCTCCCTGACCCGAAATGATAAGCGGTGTTCTTGCTTCATCGACAAGAATAGAGTCAACCTCGTCGACAATAGCGAAATTGTGTCCTCGCTGAACGCGGTTTTCTTTGTAGATTACCATGTTATCGCGAAGATAATCAAAACCGAGCTCGTTATTGGTACAGTAGGTTATATCTGCATTATATGCTTCTTGCTTTTCGGCATTTGACATTCCGTGAACGATAAGTCCAACCGAAAGTCCCATAAAACGATAGAGCTTACCCATCCACTCAGAGTCACGCTTTGCAAGATAGTCATTGACCGTTACGATATGAACACCTTTACCGGACAGAGCGTTCAGGTATGCAGGAAGGGTCGCAACAAGGGTCTTACCTTCACCTGTTTTCATTTCGCTGATACGTCCCTGATGAAGAACGATACCACCGATTATCTGAACGGGGAAATGGCGCATACCGAGTACGCGGTCGCCTGCTTCTCTGCAAGCCGCAAACGCTTCGGGAAGAATATCATCAAGTGTTTCTCCGTTTTCGAGTCTGTATTTAAACTCTCCCGTCTTTGCTTTAAGGTCCTCGTCCGAAAGGGATCTGTACTCTTCTTCAAGTTCAAGTACCTTTTTCTGAAGCGGAAGTATTCTTTTAATCTCTTTTTCGCTGTAATTTCCGAAAAGTTTCTTAATTAAACTCATTTTTAACCTCGCAAAATTCAAAATAGGTTTGCAATATTATGTATTATACTTTATAATAACTAAAAAATAAAGTATAATTTGTAAATTGTACGAAAAAGTGTTATAATACCACCGAGGTGTTTAAAATGGATTTTAAAGATTTCAAAAGAATCGTTATCAAGGTTGGTTCTTCTACCCTGACATATGAAAACGGAAAACCAAATCTCAGAAGGATAGAACAACTTTGCCGAGTTATAAGCGACCTCAAAAACCGCGATATCGAGGTTATTCTTGTGTCTTCCGGTGCGGTTGCTGTCGGAGTAAACCGACTAAGACTCACTGAACGCCCGAAAGATACAAAGGGCAAGCAGGCTGCTGCAGCCGTCGGACAGGCAGACCTTATGAGTCTTTATGACAGAACATTTTCGGAATACGGTTATGTTACTGCGCAGATTCTTCTCAACCGCGATGTTATCGAACACGAGGATAGAAAGCAAAATATTATAAACACCTTCCACGCTCTGCTTGATTTTGGAGCTGTACCGATTGTAAACGAACACGACTCGGTTTCGGTCGAAGAACTTGTTTTCGGCGATAACGATAATCTTTCGGCTATTGTTGCCGCTCTCGTTGATGCCAACGGACTTATAATCCTAACCGACATTGACGGTTACTATGACGACAACCCGAGAGAAAATCCCGACGCAAGACTTATACATACACTCTCTGAAATTACCGACGAAATGATTGTTGCCGCAGGCGGAAGCGGTTCGGACAAGGGTACCGGCGGCATGAGAACAAAGCTTGAAGCCGCAAAATTCGCTATGAACCACAAAATTGAAACTATTATAATGTCGGGTGACAATCCGAAAAAAATATTTGATGTATTCGACGGATACGCTGTCGGAACACATATAAAGGTAAAATAATTTATGAACAGTTTGATTTCTCTTGGAGAAAAAGCAAAATCGGCATCCAGAGTTTTGGCGCTCGCCACAACAGAGCAGAAAAACCGAGCATTAAAGGCTATTGCGGACGCTTTGAAAGAAAATGCCGATAAAGTTATATCTGCAAACGCTATTGACCTTGAAAATGGAAAGGCCGCAGGGTTATCTGCATCTTTGCTTGACCGTTTATCATTAAACCGCGACCGTGTTTTTGCTATGGCAGACGGCGTAGAAGCGTTAATTGCTCTTTCAGACCCGGTGGGCATAACAGAAGAATGTTTTGACCGCCCGAATGGTATTAAGATAACTAAAATTTCGGTTCCTTTCGGTGTTATCGGAATTATTTACGAAGCCCGACCTAACGTTACGAGCGATGCCGCGGCAATCGCCCTTAAAGCAGGTTCGGCAGTTATTCTCAGAGGCGGTAAAGAAGCGATTAATTCAAATCTTAAAACCGCTGAAATTATGAGAGAAGCAATAGCATCGGCAGGATTGCCAAAAGACTGTATTCAACTTGTAACAGACACATCTCGTCAGTCGGCTACCGACCTTATGACACTGAACGGTTATATAGATGTTCTTATTCCCAGAGGTGGCGCAGGTCTTATAAAGGCGGCTGTAGAAAACTCAACCGTTCCTGTCATTGAAACAGGTACAGGCAACTGCCACGCTTTTGTTGACGAATCTGCCGACATAGAAATGGCAAAAAATATAATCTTTAACGGAAAGGTTCAAAGACCTTCTGTTTGTAACGCGCTTGAGAGTCTGCTCATTCACGAAGATGTTGCCGAAAAGGCTCTGCCTATTATCTGTGATAAGCTTCATAATGACGGAAAGGTTGAAATAGTCGGTTGCGAAAAAACCTGCCTGATTCTTCCTTACGCAAAGCCTGCAACCGAAGAGGATTTCGGAAGAGAATTTTTGGATTATAAGATTTCGGTAAAGATTGTCAAAGATATATATGAAGCGGTCGAACACATTGAAAAGTACTCGACACATCACAGCGAGGTAATTATTACCGAAAACACAGAAAACGCAAACTATTTTAAACGCGCGGTTGATTCTGCGGCAGTTTATGTCAACGCATCAACCCGATTTACCGACGGCGGTGAATTCGGATTCGGTGCAGAAATTGGCATCTCAACCCAGAAACTTCACGCAAGAGGACCTATGGCCCTCAAAGAACTTACATCTTACAAATACGTTGTTGACGGAAACGGTCAGATTAGATAAATAAACATTAGGAGATTTTTATGTGCGGATTTGTTGGTTTTACAAACGAGATAAAGGATAACGGAACTGTTCTTCATTCTATGATGAACAAAATAATTCACCGCGGACCCGACTCTGAGGGTATGTATGTCGGAGAATCAGCTTGTCTCGGATTTCGCAGACTTTCGATCATCGACCTTGAAGGCGGTGACCAGCCGATGTATAACGAGGATAAGAGCCTTGTTATAACCTTTAACGGCGAGATATATAACTTTTTAGAGCTTCGCGAAGAACTCTTAAAAGCCGGTCACGACTTTAAGACCCGAAGTGACACAGAAGTTCTCATTCACGGCTTTGAAGAGTGGGGCGAGGAATTACCAAAGCGTCTTCGTGGAATGTACGCTTTTGTTATTCATAATATTAAAGACGGCTCTCTTTTCGGTTGCCGCGACATTTTTGGAATAAAGCCTTTCTATTATGCAAATATGAATGGTTCTTTCATCTTCGGTTCCGAAATCAAAGGCTTTTTACCCCATCCGTCATTTGAAAAGGAAATGAATGAAGAGGCTCTTGCTCACTATCTTTCTTTCCAATATTCAGCAGTTGAAGAAACATTTTTCAAGAATGTTTATAAGCTTACACCCGGTCACTTCTTCACCTACAAAGACGGAGAGATGAAGATTAAACGTTATTTCCGACCCGATTTTAAAGCGGAAGACGGAACTCTCGAAGAATGGGCAGAGCTTACCGACCAAGCTGTACGCGAATCGGTAAAAGCTCATAAAATTGCCGACGTTGAGGTTGGTTCATTCCTTTCAAGCGGTATCGATTCAAGCTATATTGCCGAAGCCGCTAATGTTGATAAAACATTCACAGTCGGTTTTAAATCCAAAAATGACCAATATAATGAAATAAATTATGCGAAAGATTTTGCAAAAACTATTAATGTCGAAAATATTGCAAAGGAAATAACTCCCGAGGAATATTGGGAGAATTTCCCAAAAATTCAGTATCAGATGGATGAGCCTCTTGCCGACCCTGCCGCTATCGCTTTATACTTTGTATCACGTCTTGCCGCAGAACACGTTAAGGTCGTAATGAGCGGAGAAGGCGCAGACGAGCTTTTCGGCGGTTACAGAATCTATCAGGAGCCGATAACACTAACGGCTTACGACAAGCTTCCCTTCGGAATTCGCAGAATTTTTTCGAAAATCGCTTCTGTTTTACCGAAAAAGCACGGTGTTAACTACATTATCCGCCGCGGTAAAACTATCGAAGAACGCTTTATCGGAAACGCTTATATCTTCTCTAAAAAAGAGCGTGACCGTCTATTAAAGGTTGCGAAAAACGCCTCTGCTCCGAGTGAAATCTGCAAAAAATATTATGACGAAGTCAAAGATTATGACACTGTCACAAAGATGCAGTATCTCGATCTTCACATGTGGCTTGTCGGAGATATTCTTCTTAAAGCCGATAAAACAAGTATGGCAAACTCGCTTGAGCTTCGAGTACCTTTCCTTGACAAAAAGGTACTCGAGCTTGCCGAGCGTATACCCGTAAAACACAGAGTAAACACAAAAACCACAAAGCTCGCTCTTCGTCTTGCGGCAGAAAAAACCTTGCCCGAACGCACCGCCAGAAAGGACAAGCTCGGTTTCCCTGTTCCGATTCGTGTATGGCTTCGTGAAGACGGTTATTCCGCTATCGTAAAAGAAGCCTTTGAAAGCGAGACTGCCGAAAAATATTTTAATAAAAACGAGCTTTTAAAATTGCTTGACCGACACAAAATCGGCAAAGAGGATAACAGCCGAAAGATATGGACTGTATACACCTTCCTCGTATGGCATAAACAATTTTTTGAAAATTAAAAACCGTGAAATAAATCCCTCACATTCCGTCAACAATAATAAAGGAAAGTGAGGGATTTTTATATGAAGGATGCAAAGGGTTTTGCAAAGGGCGCATTAACAGGAATGGCAATCGGAGCTGCCGCTATAACGGCAGGTAAAATGCTTATGAGAAAAAACAACCACAAACTCCAGAAGGGATCGACCAAGGCTGTGAAGGCAGTCGGCGATTTCGTATCGGGAATACAGACAATGATGAAATAGCGCCCGAAGCCGAGACAGAGGTCTCGGCTTTTGTGTTGACAGTATTTTTTACGTATGATAAAATAAAAGGCAAGTCAGGAGGAGATAATATGAGAAAATTATCCTTGCTTTTAGTTTTTGTTTTAGTATTCTGCTTACTTGTCGGTTGCGGTGGAGAAAAATCAGACGATGCCGCTTCCAAAATCAAGGAATATCTTCCGACTGATGTTGCTTTGTCGGATAAAAATGTTGATTTTATCGGTCGCTTCAAAGAGGTTGACGGAGGTTATCAGTTTGCATATTCGGGAACCTCTATCAGAGCCGGTTTTGTAGGAACAGAAATTTCTGCAACGCTGGAGCTCGTAAAAGAATATCAGGCTACCGATTTTTTAGAGATAATAATTGACGGAACCGAACATAAGACACTCGAAATTTATCCGAATAAAAAGCGTTCCGAACTGCTTGTTTATGATCTTCCCTACGGATACCATACAATTGAAATAATCAAACGTACCGAACAGCTGTCGTTAATGGCTTTTTACGGTTTTGATTATGCAGAAGGCGTCTACCCTGCTCCCGCTCCTGCCCGTGCCGATAAGCGTATTATGGTAATCGGTGACTCGATAACCTCGGGCTACGGAATTATGAGAATGAACGGAGACAGAGGCTTCTTTTCCTCTGAACAGGATGTTCAGCATACATACGGATGGCTTGTTGCAAAAGCGTTTGGCGCAGAATGTGACATTCTCGGAGTTTCCAGCGCAGGCATTGTTAAAAGTCCTATAAGCGAGCGTTGGAACACCTACGGCTGCACCATGATAAACGAGCCGTATACAATACCCGATGATGAAATGCCCGACCTTGTTATCGTAAATCTCGGAACTATTGATAATCACGGTAAAATCAAAGACAGCGAATTTGAGGTTGGGTATAACCGATTTGTCAGAGAACTGAGAGAAACGCTCGGAGACGATGTTCCGATACTTTGTACTATAGGTGGAATCACTAACGAGCCTTATAATGTTATTTCAAAGGTAGTCGAGGAGCGAAAGACAAAGGGAGACAAAAATCTTTATTCTTATAAAATAATCGCTTCGCGCGATGATGAAAATTGCTGCGGAGGAGACTTCCACCCGAACGCTAACGGTCACGCCGCAATGGCAGAAGAGCTTATCGTTTATATTCAAAACAATATTAAATTCTAACAACAAAACGGACTGATTTTTTCAGTCCGTTTTTCTTTTAAATTATCTCTTTTATCTCTTCGGCTTTGTCGACAATGTATGTAGCTCCTGCAGTTTGGAGCTCTGCTCTGTCTCCATAGCCCCAGGTTACACCGATAGAGTCCATATTAAAGGCTTTTGCTCCGAGAACGTCGTAGCTTCTGTCTCCTATCATAATGCATTTTGAAATATCGCTTTCGCCGACACGTGTCAGTGCATAGCGGATAATATCATCCTTTTCTATTCTTGAGCCGTCAAGCAAAGCTCCCGAAATATTATCAAAATATTCTGAAAATCCAAAATGTTCCGCAATTTTTTCGGCATAAATTTCCGGCTTTGAGGTCGCGAGAATTATCTTCTTGCCCGACTTTTTAAGATATTTTAAAAGGTCGATAATGCCGTCATAAATTTCGAGTTCGAATATTCCACCTGCGTTATAATATTCTCTGTAATACTCAACCGCTTTGATAGCTTCTTCGTGAGAAAAACCGTAATATTTTTCATAAGACGCGTAAAGCGGAGGACCGACAAATTTTTTCAGTTTATCAAAATCGTTTTCTCCAATACCAATCTTTTTAAGAGAGTGTTTTACAGAATTTGTGATACCTCGTCCGCTGTCAGATATAGTGCCGTCAAGGTCGAAAAGTACGGTGTTATAGCTTTTCATCGCAGAACACCAACCTTTGAAAGAAGTTTTGCTATTTTTTCACCCTTTGGAAATTCCAGAATATCCTCTTTTGTAAAGGTTTTAAAGAGGAAGAGGGCTGCGGCATAAACCACTACACCGACTCCGACTGAAAACACTGTCGAAATGGTGTTGCCTGTAAATTTTGAAAGAATGGCGTATGCTCCAAAAACGGCACCGCTCATAACAAGGGCTGAAAGTGCAGGCTTTAAGAAAGACTTTTTATAATCAAGTTTAATCTTGATTGTCTTATAAACTACAACAGTTTCAATTATAAATACTACCGTCTGATAGGTTATTGTACTGATAACCGCACCGTAGATATTAAGACTCGGTATGCTTATAAGCGCAATATTCAAAACAAGTTTTACCACGGCGCCGATACCGAGTGCGATTGCAGGCACCTTCAGCTTTCCTGCTCCGTAAAGCACACCGTTCAGTATATAAGTCAAGGTGCAAAGAGGCAGGGTAATGACAAGGAGCTGTAAAATGAGGGCTCCGTCAGGCACGCTCGGATAAAGCATACGAAGAATCGGGTCTGCAAGTACTACAAGACCGCCCATACAAGGACAGATTACAAGCGAGCTTAAAAATACCGAAGAAGAAATTTTTCGGTTTGCGGCATCTACATCATTTTTTGCAAAAGCGGCAGATACAACAGGCACCATTGCTGCATAAAGGGTCGAGCTTACCGCCATAGGAAGATGTGTTATTGTCTCCGCTTTCTGAAGCTTTCCGTAAAGCTCCATAGCCGTTCTTTCAAGCTCAATACTGTCGCTTATAATCGGCGCAAAAACATTTTGTATGCATCGGCTGACCGTTACGGTATCAATAGCTGAATTTGCCGTTGATATAAGTGAACTTATGCTAAAAGGAATTGAAACCGCAAGAATTACCCAAACGAGTTTTTTTGAGGGGATATTCTCGGTTGGGGCAGTCTGTTCATTGCACAGTGTTTTTATATCCTTTCGACGAGTTCTGTAATATATCGCAAGATAAGCCACCGCAGTCAGACAAGCAAGTGTTGTCGAAAGGTTTCCTGCCGCCGCCATAACAGCGGTGTCCTGACCGACACAAGCATAAACAAAACCTACCGACAGAACACAGTTGAAAAACTGCTCAACAACCTGAGAGGTCGAGTTTGCTTTCATACTTCCAAGTCCTGCAAAATAACCGCGGAGCACGGCAGATGCCGAAACAAGAGGAATCGCAGGAGAAAGCACCATAAGGGTATATTTAACACCCGAAGCCTTTAAAAATTCCGAAGCTATAAAGTCGGAAAAAGCGAAAAGAAGTATTCCGAGCACGGCTCCGAAAGAAACGAAAAGGCAAAGCGAAGCTTTAAAAATTCGTTTTGCTCCGATATAATCCTCTTTTGCCACACGCTCGGACACCATTTTCGAAAGGACATTCGGAATGCCCATAGAGGATATTGCAAGCAGCACCATATATATCTGATAGCCTGTCGCATAATATCCGTTACCGACATCGCCGAATCCGTCGGCACCGACAATGAGTATACGGTAAACAAGACCAAGTACCTTTACGAGCACCTGCGCCACCATCAGCATCATAACATTCTTTAAAAAGGAAGTGTTATTTTCTTTCTGCAAACGGTTTGCCATTTGTATATCCTCCTTTCATAAATTTAAAAGTTTTTTATTCGTCTAATTTCAGAACCGCCATAAATGCCTCCTGCGGTACCTCTACGGTACCTAGCTGACGCATTCTCTTCTTACCTTCCTTCTGTTTTTCAAGAAGTTTCTTCTTACGGGTTATATCACCGCCGTAACACTTTGCAAGAACATCCTTGCGAAGTGCTTTTACAGTTTCGCGGGCAATTATTTTTCCACCGACCGCAACCTGAACGGGTACCTCGAAAAGCTGACGCGGAATAAACTCTTTAAGCTTCTCGGCAATTCTTCTGGCACGAGGATATGCATTATCGGTATGAACGATAAAGGAAAGAGCATCGACAACATCGCCTGCAAGCATTACATCTAGTTTTACGAGTTTCGACTGTTTATAACCCTTCGGCTCATAGTCATAGCTCGCATATCCTTTTGTTCTGGATTTGAGTGCATCGAAAAAGTCGTAAACGATTTCACCCATCGGCATTATATAGTGAATATCAACGCGGTCGCCCATATATTTCATATCGGTATATTCGCCACGTCTCTGCTGACAAAGTTCCATAATCGTTCCGACATATTCGCTCGGACTGTAAATATGGACATCAGCAACCGGTTCATAAGCGTTCTGAATAAACGCAGGGTCGGGGTAATTCGTCGGGTTGTCAACGCTGATGGTTGACCCGTCCTGCAAATCAAATTTATAAATAACGCTCGGTGCGGTTGTAACAAGGTCGAGATTGAATTCGCGTTCAAGTCTTTCCTCGATAATTTCCATATGAAGAAGTCCAAGGAAACCGCAACGGAATCCAAATCCGAGCGCAGTCGAAGTCTCGGGCTCGAAAAGAAGTGAAGCGTCATTAAGCTGTAGCTTTTCAAGTGCTTCGCGAAGGTCGGTATAACGAGCACCGTCGGCAGGATAAATTCCGCAGAAAACAACAGGATTTACCTTTCTGTAGCCTGCAAGAGCCTCCTTACAAGGACACTCTGCAAGAGTGATGGTATCGCCGACACGAGCGTCGCCTACTGTTTTAATAGAAGCGGCAAGATATCCAACCTCTCCCGCTTCAAGACAGTCGCAAGGCTCCATTGAAGTAGCGCGTTTTCTGCCGACTTCGACAATGTCGAACTCAGCTCCTGTCGCCATCATTTTAATTCTGTCCCCTGCTTTTATCTTACCACCGACAACTCTGAAATAAACAATGACTCCCTTATAAGCGTCATAATAAGAGTCGAAAATAAGGGCAGAAAGAGGCTCTTCTCGGTCACCCGTGGGCGCAGGAATATCAGTAACGATACGCTCGAGTACCTCTTCCATATTAAGTCCCGTTTTTGCAGAAACTCTCGGTGCGGTTTCGGCAGGAATTCCTATTATATCCTCAATTTCATTTATCACACGGTCTGCATCGGCAGAGGGTAGATCGATTTTATTAACAACCGGCAGAAGTTCAAGTCCGTGGTCGACTGCGAGATAGGTATTAGCCAAAGTCTGAGCCTCAATACCCTGCGATGCGTCAACAACAAGCACCGCGCCCTCACAAGCAGCAAGGGAACGAGACACCTCATAGTTAAAGTCAACGTGACCGGGAGTATCGATTAAATTCAGTTCATATTCCTCTCCGTCACTTGCTTTGTAATAAAGAGTAACGGCATGAGCCTTAATGGTAATTCCACGCTCACGCTCTAAGTCCATACTGTCGAGAAGCTGCTCCTCCATATCTCTTTCGGATACAGACTGAGTAAGCTCGAGCAGTCGGTCTGCGAGGGTAGATTTTCCGTGGTCAATATGAGCCACGATACAAAAATTTCTGATTTTATCTAGCGGATAGGACAATTTATTATCTCCTTATTTTTTAGTTTTCTTTTCTTTTATCCAGCGGCTAACCTGCTTTTTCTCAAAAGGATTTGAGGTAGGGTTGTATATTGAGCTGTAAACGGCACCACAGTTGAAACATCTTTCGGTATTTTCTTTGTTTACCGTGTTGCATTTAACACATTCCCAAGAGCCTTTTGCTTTTTCCCCACGGCGAATTTCAGGCGCCTCATATGTATATTCAACATCAGCCCTGGGATTGACTTGCTCATTCAAAAGCAAGACATCTCTTTTTAGAGAGTATAATTTGAAATCCAAATCCTCAATATCTTCCATATTCTTGATAATAGCAAAAATAGGTATCATTCCAAGCAGCCCTAAGAACAATTCAACAACTGCCAACAAAAAGGACGATGCAAGCAATGAGAAAAAACCGAACACTACACCTATACCTTGCAGTATCAATGTGATATAAAGTAACTTCTTCATCAAATATAAACCCTCCTTAATTATAATCAATTAATTTTAACACAAAACAAAGTATTTTTCAATTATTTTAAAGTTCACAGTTTCATAATATTTTGACTAAATATGAAAGTTATTATATAATAAAGCTTAAAGGTGGTGTTTTTATGGCAGAAAAAATTCTTATTGCCGATGATGAAAAAAGAATTTGCGAACTGCTTTTTGACTTTTTCTCAGCAGCAGGATATACTCCTATAACCGTTTTTGACGGAGATGCCGCTGTGGAAACATTTAAAGAAAACTCTGATATTTCTCTTGTCATTCTGGATATTATGATGCCCGAAAAGGACGGTTGGCAAGCCTGCCGTGAAATAAGAGAACTGTCCACAGTTCCGATAATAATGCTCTCTGCCCGAAGTGAAGATTTTGATATGCTCGAAGGCTTCAAAAACGGTGCTGACGAATACGTTACAAAGCCCTTTTCCCCTGCTGTTCTCGTAAAACGCGCTGAAGCTCTAATCAGACGGAGTCGCATCACATCAAGCGAAAAAACAGAAGAACAAAAGGGGCTTATAATAGACGAAGCCGCTTTTATTGCGACACTTGACGGCAAAGCACTTGACCTGACGCTGAAGGAGTTTGAAATTCTTTGTTATCTGGTTAAAAATTCCGGCAAGGTTCTCAGCCGCGACCAGCTTCTGAATGCTATCTGGGGATATGATTATCTCGGAGACACAAGAACGGTAGATTCTCATATTGCAAGACTCCGACTAAAACTTGGCGAATATGGCGCGGCAAAGCTCAAAACCGTTTACGGAATAGGATATAAAATTGAGGTGTAAGGCTTTGAAGAAAAAGCTTTGGATAAAACTATTTTTAAGCATTGCCGTAATTTTTGCGGCATTTGTTATAGTTATCGCTATCGCCAACTCGGCTCTGCTTACGGGATATTTTCAGATAAAAGAAGAGCGTCTTCTTATCGAAAATTCAAAACAGCTTACCGATCTTGATCTTAGTCGTACCGAAGAGGTGCGAAACCGCATCACAGAGATCAGCGATAAATATAATTTCGATATTGAAATATACGAGAAAAACGGAAGAATTTTATATACCACTATCGGAAGTCAAATGATGGATTATATTCATTCAGGATTTGACCGTCCCGGTTTTTCGATGAATCACGAGCAGATGGAAACAAAAAAACAGACCGTTTATGATGACGGTACTGTCATTGAAATTGCCGTATCAAAGTTCACGAATAAAGAATATCTGCTCTGTAAAAAAGAATCCGGCGGTATTATCACAGAACTTCGAATACAGACCGATATTCTCGAAAACAGCGCCGAGGTTGCAAGTGAATTCATTGTGATTATCGCTGTCATTTGCCTTGCCGCTTCTCTCGTTTGGATATTCATTTTTTCAAAGAAATTCACTTCTCCCATAACCAAGATGAGCGGTATTACCGAAAAAATGTCCGAGCTTGATTTTACCGAAAAGGTAACCATCCGTTCAAACGATGAAATAGGACAGCTCGGGGAATCTATAAACAATATGTCCGACAAGCTTGATTCCGCTCTCGGTGAACTCCGCCTTGCAAACGCAAAGCTTACCGATGAAATTGAGCTTGAAAGACGGCTTGATGTTATGCGAAAGGCATTTGTTGCAAATGTTTCGCACGAGCTCAAAACTCCCCTTTCAATAATCAGCGGATATGCAGAGGGGCTAAAGCTTAACGTTAATTCCGCTTCAAAGGATACCTACTGCGATACCATTATAGATGAGACCGAGCGTATGAACCGCCTAGTACCCAGTATTCTCGAGCTTTCAAAATACGAATCGGGGCAGATACCCTTTAATAATGAAAGCTTTGACATCTCCTCTCTTGCATCTTCTCTTGCCGAAAGAATACTTTCGAAGAGAACCGATGCCACCACCGAAAACCTGATTCCCGAGAACACTCTCGTTTATTCCGACCCGCTTCAGACCGAGCAGATTCTCAAAAGCTATCTTGAAAATGCCGCTGTTCATACAAAGGCGAATGGAAAGATTGTTCTTAGTGCCGATGATATCGGAGATAAATTGAAGGTCAAAATTTTCAATGAGGGAGAAAGAATCGACAGAGAAATTATGCCTGATATATGGCAAAGCTTTTATAGAGCCGATAAAGCCCATTCACGAGATGAAGGCCGTTTCGGACTCGGACTCTCAATCGTCAGCGCAATAGTCAAAGCCGCCGGTTGCTCTTGCGGCGTTTATAACACCGACGACGGTGTCTGCTTCTGGTTTACGGTTGATAAACATCTTTAAAATAAAAAAGACCGAACAAATTGTTCGGTCTTTTCTATATCAGCTTTGCGCCTTTTATTAATTTTTCCGTTTTTTGGAAAATTTCTTCGGCATCGTCTTTCAGCTTTTTTTCGAGTTTGACAAAACTTTTTACTGCGCCCTTATCGACTTCGTGCAGGTCACTTCCTATCGCACTTATATGTCCCTCACCGAGCCACTCGGAAAGTCTCGACTTGTTATGCCCTTTGAGAATGTTGTTGGCATTTATCTGAGTGTTAACTCCCATATAGAGAATTTTGTCAAGATTGTTTGACGGATAGCGGTCGATGTGCGCGAGCACAAGGTCGAAACGTTCGTCCAAAGCTAAAACAGTATCAATAATATTGTTGTTCCAGAAAGCCATCGGCATTTCGAGAAGCAGAGTATTTGTTCCTTTTATCGTCAGCTTTTCGAGGCCCTCTTTTTCTTCCAGTCCCGCAATGCAGTAAACCTCCGCTCCGAGAGCAACCTTTACTGCATCGTTTTTTGCACATCCGAGCACCTCTGCCGCTCTTTCTCTCTTTTC
>JAZONJ010000150.1:0-20719 GCA_045654425.1 Acutalibacteraceae bacterium | reverse complement strand
AACCTTTTCTCCGCCGTAAAAGGTGTTCTGCATTGAATCTCCGACTATGGTTACAAGGCGGAAAAGAAATGTGAATATTATTACAACGGCTATCATCGAAGTAACAATTATATCAAGCCATTCGAAAATTTCTTTGCCCTTAAAGTTCTTTTTCGCGGTAGTATTTTCTCCCTCAAAAAGTTCTTCATCTCGGGTCAGATAATCCATTGTCAGCACTCCTTTCAAAACTCTAAAATTAAAGGGAGACAGAAAAATACTGTCTCCCCTCGTAATCGGTTATTAAACGGTTTCTTTAACCTTTGCAGCCTTACCGACACGGTCACGGAGATAGTAGAGCTTCGCTCTGCGTACACGGCCGTCTCTGACTGTTTCAACCTTGGCAACATTAGGAGAATGTACCGGGAATACACGCTCAACACCAACACCATAAGAAACACGTCTTACAGTAAAGGTCTCTGCAATGCCGCTGTTATTCTTTGCGATAACAGTACCCTCGAATACCTGAATTCTCTCTCTTTCACCTTCGCGAATCTTAACATGAACACGAACGGTTGAACCGATTTTGATGGTAGGAACTTCTTCCTTCATCATGCCTGCTGTTAAATTCTTTACAGCGTCTGTCATAGTGGTTTTCCTCCCTAATTGTTTCAGACGTTCATGCGCCAAAATTGCACAGAGGACCGCCCGCTTTAATGTCGAATTTTCGGCATCAAACCCACCCGTAAGGATCGGGTGTAATCAAATGCTCATATATGTTACCACAAAACCGAATAAAAATCAAGCATTTTTTTAAATCCGAAAAAATTCTTCAAAATTCGGGATTTTCTATATTGTATATTATAATAAGATATAGTATAATATATGGTGTATGTTGGGAGTGATATTTTGTCTTTTATACATTACCTTGATAACAGCGCGACTACGATGCCCTGCAAAGAGTCGGTCGAGGCTGTGAGTAAATGTCTTTTAGAAAATTGGGGTAACCCATCTTCTTTATATTCCCTCGGTATGAATGCCGAGGATGAGCTCATCTCTTGCCGCGAAGTAATTGCTAAAAAACTCGGTTGCAGAAGCGACGAGATTTATTTTACAGGCAGCGGAACTGAGGCTAATAATATCGCCATCCGCGGTGCTGTTTTATCCCGCGCAAAAAGAGGCAGACGAATTGTCACTACCGCTTTTGAGCATCCTTCGGTCAGCAATACTATCGATGCGCTCAAAAACGAATTCGGTTTTGATGTGGTGCGTCTTACTCCCGATATTAACGGACATATTACCGAAGAAGAACTCGAAAAAGCTATAACCCCCGACACTATATTTGTGAGCATTATGCTTGTCAATAATGAAATCGGCTCGGTTCAGAATCTTGCCCTTGCTTCCCGACTTATTAAAAAGGTCGGCTCCCCTGCCCTTTTACATACCGACGCGGTTCAGGGCTTTGGCAAGCTCGATATTAAGCCTGCCGCTCTGGGTGTAGATTTGATGTCAGCATCAGGTCACAAGATTCACGCTCCGAAAGGAATCGGCTTCCTTTATATTAAAAAAGGCGTTCACATTCATCCGACCGTTTTCGGCGGAGGTCAGCAAAACGGTATCAGACCCGGTACAGAGCCCGTTCCTATGATTGCAGCTCTCAGAGCCGCGGTTTCGGCTCTTCCCGACCCAAAAACCGCAACCGGCAAAATAAAAGAACTGAACACCTATACCAGAGAGAAGATTTTATCGCTCGGCTTTGCCGAAATAAACTCTCCCGATGACGCTCTGCCCTATGTACTGAATATTTCGGTCGTCGGCTACCGCTCCGAAACACTTCTTCACTTTTTAGAAGCGAAAAATGTTTTTGTATCAAGCGGAAGCGCTTGTGCAAAGGGCGAGCTTTCTCCGACTCTGTCGGCTCTCGGACTTAAAAAAGAGCGTATTGATTCGGCTCTTAGAATCAGTTTTTCAAGATACAACACAAAAGAGGATATCGATGCCTTCTGCGAAGGACTCACAGAGGCTGTATCCAAACTTAAAAGGTCAAAATAAAGGATAATATCAATGAAAGAAATCATACTTATTAAAAACGGAGAGCTTGCTCTCAAAGGTCTCAACCGAAATGTTTTCGAGGACTGCCTCATCAAAAATTTAAGACAGAAACTCGCTCCTCTCGGCGAAACAGTAATCAAAAAGGCTCAGTCCACCATATATATTGAACCCAAGAGTGAAGATTTTGACTTTGAAGAAGCCCTTGTCCGCACCTCAAAGGTTTTCGGTATCGCCGCTTTTTCAAGAGCTGCGGTTTGCGAAAAGGATATTGGCGAAATACTGAAAAACGCGCCTGTTTACCTTGAAGGTATTATGAAATCGATTAAAACCTTTAAGGTTGAGGCAAAACGCGCAGATAAGCGCTTCCCTCTTACCTCTCCCGAAATTGCAAGAGAGGTTGGCGGTGCTTTGCTTTCGGCTTTCCCTCATCTGAGGGTCGATGTTCACAATCCTGATGAGATTATAACGGTTGAGATACGCGACTATGCCGCTTATATAAGAGCAGGTCAGCTCCCCGGTGCAGGCGGACTTCCTGTTGGTACGGCAGGTCAGGCAGCCATTCTCATTTCGGGCGGAATTGACAGTCCTGTTGCCGCTTGGACAATGGCAAAACGCGGTCTCAGACTCAACGCTATCCACTTTGCAAGCCCTCCCTACACAAGCCAGAGAGCCGAGCAAAAGGTTAGAACTCTGCTTTCAAAGGTTGCAGAATACAGTGGCTGCATTAACCTCGCAATCGTCCCCTTTACCGAAATTCAGGAACAGATTGCCGATAAATGCCCCGAAGAATACTTTACCCTTATAATGCGCAGAATGATGATGCGTATTGCCGAAAGAGTTGCCGCTCACAAGCACTGCGGCGCTATGATAACCGGTGAAAGTCTCGGTCAGGTTGCAAGCCAGACACTTTCTGCCATGGGCTGTACAGATATTGTGACAGATATGCCCGTTCTTCGACCATTAATCGGAAGCGACAAGGAAGAAATTATACGAATCTCGAGAAAAATCGACACCTTTGAGACCTCTTGTCTGCCTTACGAGGACTGCTGTACGGTATTTACACCAAAGCACCCCAAAACAAAACCGACCGTAGAGCTTTGCGAAATTGCTGAACGCGGTCTTGATATTGAACCTTTGATTGAACGAGCAATCGAAGGTATTACTTACGATATAATTTATTAAGGAAGAGATTATGAACGCTGAAATTATATGTATCGCGGCAGAGCTTCTGCCCGAAGAGCACTCTAGTTTTATAACCGCATATATTTCCAAAAAACTTTTTGAGTTGGGTCATCGCACCACGTTTGAGACGGTTTGCCCTCCCGACAAGGCGGAAATCGAAAGCCGACTTTCTACCGCTTTCGGCAGAAGCGACCTTATTATTATACTTGGCGGAATTGAACCCGAAACAAACTCGATTGCAAAAACATCTCTCTCCTCTTTTGCAAAAATTCCCCTTGTAGCAAGTGAAGAGGCTCTTGCTTCTGTGAAGTCATACTGTTCGAGCATTGGTGTGGAGCCGACTCCCGAACAGCTTTCAACAAGTATTATTCTTAAGGGTGCTTCAGTTTTCAAAAATGAGCTCGGACTTTCTGTCGGACTCTCTGTGAAAACAGAATCGGCTCAGGTTTTTCTCCTTCCCTATGCCGAAGGAGAACTTACCCACATGTTTGAAGCCTTTGTGGCTCCTGCACTCAGTCCTTACGGCATCAGTGCAGCACACACTGTAAATGTTGTGGGGCTTAGTGAAGAAAACATTGAAAATATGCTGTCCAAACTTAACGGACGCAGTGAATATGCTATCAACATAGAGAGACACGGAGCAGAATACGCAGTTCGTATTTCTGCTGTTGCTGATACAAAAGAAAAGGCTGAGATCATTTGCAGTAAAGCAGTGGCTTCGGTAAAATTTGCTCTTGGAAAATCGGCTTATGCTGTCGATTCAAACGGTATTCAGTTTGAAACCGTAAAGCTACTTCGCGAAAAGGGGCTTACTGTTTCAACTGCCGAGTCCTGTACTGCCGGAATGGTTTCGGAAATGCTAACCGATGTCGGCGGCTCTTCCGAGGTTTTTGAATATGGAATTTCTGCATATTCAAACCGTATTAAAACCGAAATTTTAAAGGTTCCCGAGGAAGTCTTAAACAAATACAGCGCGATAAGCTACGAAACCGCAAAGGCAATGGCTACAAATGTCAGAGCCCTCAGCGGAGCCACTCTCGGCATCGGTATTACAGGAAATGCAGGTCCTACGGCCTCCGAAAATAAGCCTGTCGGACTCGTTTATGTCGCCCTTGCCGATGAACAAACATATATCGTTAAGGAACTTCATTTCCCCTCTGACCTCGGACGTGAAGAGATTCGCTGTGCCGCAGCAGCTACTGCGCTTGACCTTGTCAGGTGTTATACCCTCTCATACCCCGATGGTATGGCAGGTATGATGAAGTATACTCCGAATCCCGAGCTTATCCCCTCTGCAAAGCCCGAAATAATCGAAACACCGACAGAGCCTATATTTGTTGTTGAAAAGGAGCCTGTAGAAGAGGCAGAAAAAGAACCCTCTGAAAATACTGAAAAAGAGACCGATGTTCTTCCAAGCTTTACTATGGTGTTTGATCGCGATACCGATGAGGACTTTTTCGACGAAACTATGTCAGAAGAATATAAATTCACAAAAGGTTTCAGTATTCGCGAGCCTTTAGAAAATATTAAAAGTAAATCTGTCGGATTCTTTAAGAACCTTATTCCTATAAAGGGCGATTCTCCAAAGAAGCTTGCTCTTAAAATCGGTTTTTTTGTATCGCTTATCGTATTTATAACCTCAGCCACGGTTCTCTGGACTCAACTTACAGGTGATGAGGAGCAGCGCGATATAATTATGCAGGCTCAGGAAAAATGGCATACAACTCTTGCTCCGGAAACATTCGACAACACCGAAGCCTTTGAACCTTTTTATGAGAAAAATGAAGATATAAAGGGTTGGATTACCATCGGTGGCACCAAGGTAGATAACCCCATCTATCAGACAACCGATAATGACTATTACCTTACACATAATATGTATAAAGAAAAAAGTCGTTACGGTGCTCTCTTCTTTGATTACAGATGTGACCTTTCTTTAGAAAATCCAAGCCAGAACCTCACTGTTTACGGGCATGAAATGAAAGACGGAAGTATGTTCGGTACTTTGAAGAATTACAAGAGTCTTTCTCAGTATAAACAAAACCCGACCTTTACTGTTTCAACCCCGGATAAAACCAATACCTATAAAATCTTCTCGGTAATGGTCGTTAATGCCAAGCCCGAAGACGATAACGGATATTTATTCAACTACACCACACCAAGCTTCAGTTCTCAAAAAGCTTTTCTAAAGTGGATCGATGAGGCTCGCGAGCGTTCTATCATCTCTACAGATATAGATGTTGCCCCCCGTGACAAGGTCATTACCCTTGTTACCTGTATCAATGATTTTGATGATGCCAGATTTGTTATTATGGCGAGACTTACACGTGAAAATGAGTCTACTCATGTCGCCTCATCCACCGCCGCGCTCAATCCCAATCCACGATATCCCAAAGCTTGGTATGATAAGAGAGGACAGAGCGGATATGTAGACCCGAACAGTAGTGCCACAGAAGATACCGTTTCACAAGATATCTCTTCCGTCACCTCTTCCGAAAATTTAGTATCCGACTCGAGTTCAGGCGCTATTTCATCGGTTGAACAACCAACATCAAGTGCAATTTCTTCTGAAGCGCTTGAAAGCAAGCCCGCATCAAGTCAGGCTACATCAAGTCAAGTTGCATCAAGTCAGACTACATCAAGTCAGGCTACATCGAGTCAGGCTGCATCGAGTCAGGCTGCACCGGGTCAGACTACATCGGGTCAGACTACATCGAGTCAGCCTGCATCGGGTCAGACTACATCAAGTCAGACTACATCAAGTCAAGCTACATCAAGTCAAGCTACATCAAGTCAAGCTACATCGAGTCAGGCTACATCGAGTCAGGCTGCATCAAGCAACGCTGTCTCTAGCACGGCTAGTCAAACAGTTAATTCATCTGCACCGCAAAATTAAGGAGGCTATAAAATGACAAACTTAAAAGTAGATATTATTTATTATAAAACCTCTAGCGATTTTGAACTTGAATTCAACCTTACAGGTTGTTGCAGAATGAGATTATTTAAAGATAAAATCGATGACCGCAAAGAATTTGTCACCGCTCTTGCTCGCGATGTTTCAAGAAGCCGCATCATTCTTGTTGTATCCGATCTTCACGGCGATAAAAACGGTGCAGAAACGGTTAGCGCAGCTATCGGATATAAATATGCACCGCTTGATAAAGCGGCTCACTCGGTAAAATCCGATGAGGATATTTATGTTCCAAAGGGGGCTCTTCCCCTTGTCACAAAATCGGGACAATTCGGCGGTTGTATAATCGAATGCGGAAAGCAATCGATTATTATCGTAACCTCCGACCGTGCGCTCAGACACGAAATTATGCGCTCTTATATTCATCAATATATCTTTGATATAAACCAAGTTGAAGCGTACAATGAAAGACTCCGTCATGAAAGTGAAAACAACCCAATCATTGATAACTCCAATATTCTTACTGCGGCTCGCAAGGAATTTACAACCGAGCTGCCTAAGGTCAACTCTGAAGTTTTAGCAGATTCCAAAAACGACAGTGTTCCCGTTACTGCGCCCGAAGGTGTTGTTATCCCCGATGAGATTAAATCCCCTGAGCAAACCGAAACTGATGATTCCGGGAATACGAAAGAATGTATAGCCGTTGAGGATTCTGAAGAGCTACAAAACTCAGAAATCGACTCCTCTGCTAATTCTGACGAAACCGAAGAAGCCGATATTTCAGTTGATGCGGATGACAACGAAGAAGCGCTTACCAATTCGCAAACACCCGCTGATGAAGAGTACGAAAATACTATAAACGTGGCTTCTGGCCAAACAGACGGTTTTGAAATACCTCGTGAAGTTTTAGATGAATTAGATAATAAAAATGATAAGAAGATAGATCGCCGTATAATGAGAAGAAGAAAAGGCGGAAATATCGCTCTTCTCATAATATCAATTCTACTGCTTCTCGGCTTTGGTCTACTAGCCTACTTCCTTGTGTATCTACCTATAATCACGGGAACGATGCCGAACAATCTTACTAAACTGTTGGAGGCAATTTTATGAACGGACTAATTGATGCTATTATTGACTTTTTCAAAACATCAATTCCGGCAGAATTGATCATATTCATAATCTCACTACTACCCGTTTTAGAGCTTCGCGGAGGAATGATTGCGGCAAGTATACTCGGTGTTCCGTGGCACATTGCTTTCCCAATATGTCTTATTGGAAATATGCTTCCGATACCGATCATACTTCTTTTCATCAGAAAGATTTTCGATTTCATTAAAAAGACTAACTTCTTATGGCTCAGAAAGCTCGTTACAAAGCTTGATGAAAGAGCCGAAAAGAAGAGTAAAACAGTTGATGCAGCAAGCTCACTCGGTCTTTTCCTCTTTGTTGCAATTCCTCTTCCGGGTACAGGCGGTTGGACCGGCGCTCTCGTAGCCAATACGCTGAATGTTAAATTCTCAAGAGCAATATGGATAATCTGTCTCGGTATTCTTGGAGCAGGACTTATAATGTCAGTACTGACATACTTTATACCCTCTCTTTTCTTCTAAATACAGAAAAATACAAAAGCCTAAGCAGACTTCTGCTTAGGCTTTTAAAATACATAATTAATTATTTGTCATTCGTAATATCGCCGTTGCCGTTCTGAACAGGAATTGCCTCACCAAGATAGGTCGGTTTTGGTCTGAAAATTGACGTGAGAAAATCTTTATTACGAGCTAAAATTTCTCTGAAATCCCTTTTACCCTGAGCAGAGTAGCTTTGTAAATCGGCAGATACTCCGTATGCTTCTATATTAAATTTCTTAGCAAGATAAAGAGCTCTGTATAGATGGTATTCCTGAGTAACGATGATTGCTTTTTTGACCTCGAATATCTCTTTGGCGCGATATATTGATTCATAGGTTGAAAATCCCGCATGGTCCATAAATATATCTTCGCTTGGAACACCTGAATCGATTGCGTACTGCTTCATTACATTTACCTCATCATAGTGCTCTCTGCCGTGGTCTCCGCTCATAATAAGTTTAGGTGCGACGCAATTCTTATAAAGCGATATTCCGACTTTTAGTCTGTCCTGAAGCATATCGGTTGGCGAATTATCGGGCTTAACACCGCAACCAAGAACAATAATGCAATCTATATCGGTAAGCTCGATGGCTTCTTCATCTGTTATTATTCTACTTCTACCGTGATGCTTAACATAAGCGTTTATGGAAAAAGCCGCAGTAAAGCCAATAGCAAAAAGTAAGATTATTGTTAGTGCAGCTAAAATCATCCATTTTATACGTTTATTCATTTCATTCTCCGCGTTCAAGGACTTTTTAATTATCATATCACAATACTCAGCGTATTACAACATATTCGATTTATAAATTGAAAATGAGAGTGAGGCACAACTTTGGACAGCGAACACTTCTCTTACTGACTGAATACGCTTATTAAATACCAATACCCCTGCGGGTTTCCGCAGGGGTTAATTATAGGTATAAATGCGAGGATTAATTAGAACCAACCGGTCCAATCGTTATCGCCATAATTTGGTTTTTGGATCGGTCTATCCTCAGAACTTGCGTCTTTGGATGATGTGTCAACTGACGAAACCTCAGATGAGGAGTCATTAGAAGAAACCTCACTTGATGAACTTCCTGTCGATGTGACAGAGGAAACATCTGACGAAGATATATCAGTCGAAGAATTGTTAGATGACGAAGTTATAGTTGAAGAATTACCTGTCGAAGGAGTGCCTGTCGAAGAATTATCTGTCGAAGAATTATCTGTCGAAGAAGTACCTGACGAAGGTTCACTCGGAACAGAGGGCTTCGTAGGAATCATAACTCCGGGTCCGTTACTGATATAGCCCGGAACCGAGCTAGTAGATCCAGAAGACGAACTGTTTTGAGCTGTGCTCGAAACATTTGATGTTCCTGACGAACTACTGTTTTGTGATGAACTGTCAGGTCTTGAAGAACTAGCAGAACTTTGTTCAGAGGAATTTGATACATTTGAACTAACACTATCTGTACCGGCAGGCTTAGATGCGGGCGGCAAAGGAGTGAAGCTAGAAGTATCTCCACCAAAAGTTCCTTCTTCAATATCTTCAAGGGCCGATGATGTCATACTTGCTGCATCATCGTTATCTTCTTCCATAATCTCTACCTTCGAATTTACAGAACCTGTACCGGACGAAGAATTTGAGGAAGATGAAACTATAACGTCAACATTATTTTTTTTGCAAGCTGCAAATGAACTTACAAGAATAGCTGCAAGTAATATTACAGTTATTCTTTTGGTGAGAGCTAAATTAAGCATTAGCCCTCATCCCATCCGTCTTCGGGTTCGCCAAGGTCGAAACCACTAGCGGTTAAAATGTCTTCAAGTGCTGAAATTAGAGTTAATTCAACTTCAGCTTCAGAAAATAACTTTTTCATTTCTAAAATACCTCCATTAAATTAATCTTACTGTGCTTTGGGATAGTAAGTGGTTACGAACTCAAGAAGAGCGGTTCTGTTAGCATCCTTGATGGAAGAGAGTGCGAGGATACCCTCGATTTCAGCAACCTTATCTGCATTGTCGCAGAAGTTGCCATCGATGATGTATCTTGCAGCAAGTCTTGCTACGTCAACAACAGACTTGGAATCATAACCAGCCTTGGTGTTGTACTCAGAATTGTAGTTCTTGGAATAGATGATTGTACCATCATCAAGCTTAGCGAAAGCTCTTGCAGAAACCTTAACACCGAGCTGGTTAGCTCTCATGTTATTGAGGTTAACAGCAAACTCGTCAGTAACTGCATCAGGATCAACCTTTGCCCAAGCAAGACCGGTTTCACAATCAGCGATCATGCTGTATACGAGCTCTCTGTAACCGAGTCTCTTTGTGAACATAAGGAGAAGACCATATTCCTTAACGGTTTTACCCTCAGGAAGTTCAGCCTGGTCAATAACAACGCGGAATCTGATATCCTGCATGTTCTCGTCCTTATTTCTCTTGATAGAAGCACCTTCTACCTTTAAGAAGTCAGAATCGGTAGCAACGGTATCATCTCCTGCAACACTAACGGTTACATAACCTTCAGTGTTAGCGCCCTTAACGCCAGAGAAAGCAAAGTTAGCAGAGCCTTCAGCAACAACTTCAAATCTTAAAACGAACCATTCGCCTGTAGACTGAGCATTGTTAAGACCAACGAACTTTACAACACCGTTATCGTCGGTGCAAGCAACAACAGCTGCTTCTTCAGGGTTGCCTGCGGCAACGAAGTTAGCGTTGAGCTTTGCATCAACATAGTTGAAGATAGTTGTGTCATAAGTAATAGCGCCTTCAATACCGCCAACGGTATTACCAGCATCGGTAAGGTGAACAGCAAGTTCATAGTAACCCTGACCTTTAGTAAGTCCGGTTTCAGCCTTTCCGTAGAGAGCAAGAGTTGCTCCGTCTGCTGCCGAAGCTGCAACAGTAGCTACGCTAAGAAGCATAACAAGAGTAACAACTACAGCAATGATTTTCTTTAAATTGCGCATGTGAATTTCCTCCTATACCTTTTAGATACAAAGTTTTTTCCTCATTTTTCGAGGTTTAAACAGTTGGGAAGATACATAACACTTCGCACTTTTAGGCGCAAAGAATACAATATCCCCTACTTTGTCTGCTTTATTCTATCACATATGAAACAAAAAATCAATAGTTTTATCAAAAAAATCAATGCAATTTTGCCTCTATTTCTATTTTCGGTATTTCGACTAAAAGCTTGTGTTTGGTTTGTGCACTCTGCCATATCATGTTAATTGTATAGCGGGTATTTAAAGTTGCAGGATTGACTATAATATATATAATGTGTTAAAATAACAAAAACAAGTGAGGTGCTTTCGTATGCTTTATTTCAACGGTATATCAGAGCTTGTCGGCTCTACTCCCCTTTTAAAGCTTCACAATAACATATATGCAAAGTTGGAATATTTTAATCCTGTAGGCTCCGTAAAAGACCGTGCCGCTCTATATATGATAGAAGAGGCCGAAAAAAGCGGAAAAATCAAAGTCGGCGACATTCTTATCGAACCTACAAGTGGCAACACGGGAATCGGTCTTGCCGCGGTCGGAATTTCAAAAGGATATAAAGTTGTAATAACCATGCCCGATACGATGTCGGCCGAAAGAATCAAACTTATGAAAGCCTACGGCGCCGAGGTTATTCTTACAGACGGTGCAAAAGGCATGACAGGTGCTATCGAAAAAGCAGAATCCCTTGCAATAGAAACAGGTGGTTTTGTTGTCGGACAATTTTCTAATCCCGCAAACGCGAAAGCTCACTATGAAACTACCGGTCCTGAGATCTTCGAGGATATGGACGGCAATATCGATATTCTCGTTTCGGCTATCGGCACAGGCGGTACTATAAGCGGCATCGGAAAATATCTAAAGGAACAAAAAAGTTCCATCAAAATCGTAGGAGTCGAGCCCGCTTCCTCCCCATTTCTCACAGAAGGCAAAAAAGGAAGCCACAAGATTCAAGGTATCGGTGCCGGTTTCAAGCCTGAAATACTTGACCTTGGTGTTGTTGATGAGATTATGACTGTTACCGATAAGGAAGCATACGATTCCGGAAGACTCCTTGCCAAGGAACACGGAGTTTTAGTCGGTATCTCCTCCGGAGCGGCTTTCTTTGCTGCAGAAAAACTCGCAAAGGATAATCCTCAAAAAAACATTGTCGTTATATTTGCCGATTCGGGCTCAAGATATCTTTCAACCGAAGGTTATTATTAAATGTCAAGATGTAAAAACACCGCTTTGGAAAATTCCAAAGCGGTGTTTATTCTTTAGTGCCAGCCAATCCAATCGTCAGGCTTTGATATGGCGCTCGACATAATGATGTCTCCTACAGTCAGTTCAACAATCTGAAACTCGGGTGCTATATAAGGCTTTTTATTATCCATCTTGCACTTTCTCCACATTTATTTTTATATATGATAACATATATAACAGCGTTTGACAACAAAAAATTATATTCTTTCGGCAACTATTTTCATTGCCTCATCAAAAAGCGGAGAAGAATCGTCTCTGACACCGAATTCAAGAGAATAGTACCCCTTATATCCGATATCGTGAAGCGCCTGCATAGCGTCGTCAAATCCGACATCACCCTGTCTGAAAAAGGTTCCATACATAAAGTTGCCATTTATAGTCGGCAATCCGCCACCCTTTTGTTCAGGAAGCACATATACATCCTTAACATGAACATGAGCTATTCTTTCAGGGAATGCGCGAATAAGGTCGGCAACCTTTTCTTCAACCTGTCGGATGTTTCCGAAATCGGCAACAATTCCGATGTCGCGGTCTACCTCGTTCAGAAATCTTCCGAAGCCCTCGACGCCATTATATATAAAGCCCTGATCCTCGATTATACATCTTACGCCGAATTTTTCGGCATAATCATATATTTCTCTTGCCGCTTCAATCCCCTTATAGAAAAGTTCTTCCTTTCTCGGTAAAACGTTTTCGGGATTATAAATCTCATTTATTACGGTGTGATGGAGATACGGTGAACCGAGCTCTGCAGCAAACTCTGCATATTTTTTAAGTCGCTCCATCTGTTCTTTTGAATCATCACCGACAAGGTTTAAGAATATCGAAAAGCAGCAGAACTTAATGCCCTTTGATTCAGCATAAGCGCGCATTTCTTTCGCAACCTCTTTGTCAGGTGTCTCAAACTCATACTGACAATATCCTTCAAGGCCTGTCATTCCGTATTCAGCGGCAAGGTCAATCATTTCTTTATAGCTTGTGACTCTCGGGAAAGGTCTTGAATAAAAACTGATTCTGCTAAACATAAAATTTCTCCAGATTATGTATTTTTATTGATTATAATACATATATAAAATAGTTTCAAGGTAGAATATTAACCGATTAAAAAAGTCCGAGAAGATCTCGGACTTTTAATTATTCTCTGTTCATTGATATCGTACCGGGTGTTACAATATCTCTCCAAGAATTGTAGCAGAAATATGACGGAGATATCGCAACCCACTTCTTTAACAAAGACGGAAATATAATCGAACTTTTCGATAATTCACTCTGCGCTTCGGCCCAAAACCTTAAAAAAGCCAAAAAGACTGTTGCCGTTGCCTGCTCTGACAATAAAATTTCAGCCATATCGGGAGCCCTTAAAACAGGACTTGTCGATGTTCTTATAACCGACGAATATACAGCCGAAAAACTGATATAAAAGAAAAAGGAGAAGCCAAAAGCTTCTCCTTAATTTTTTCTTAATCTTCGATTTTTGCTTCTCTGATGATATTCTTATCTGTGAAGATATCTGTCTCGTCGGTGCTTCTGGTTGAAAACTCTGAAACAACGGCGCCCTCGGGTCCTGCCTGGAACCAATGAAGAGTCTCGGGCATAATAGTATACTGCTCGCCCGCTTTAAGCACAACCTCGTGGAAAACGGTAAAGTTTTCATCGGGAATCTTGCCCTTTATCTCGTCGGTATTCTTCTCTCCGTCTACATAGAGATAAACCTCGCCATAACGGCAACGGAAGGTTTCTTCCTTACCTGCTACATTATAGGACGGGACATGCTTATGCTCGGGACATGTCTGATACGGGAGCAAAACCATTTCCTTTGCACATACGCGCTCGGTATTGATGTAAACAAGAAGTTGTAGACCTATCTCATTAACCTTTCCGAGTCCGAAATCGGCAACCTCAATATTTGCCTTTTCCTCATCAGTCAAAACAATGTGAGCCTTTTCGTAATATTCAAGAGCCAACTTTACCTGCTTTTCATATTCTTGTCTTGTCATATATTTAATCTCCCTAAACAGATTTTTATTAATTATAGCATTTTAAAACTATAAATTCAAGAGGTAACTAAAAGCTGCTTTTAGTTACCTCTGATTCGTTTAATGATATTTGGGAAGATAATCGCCGTGAGCCACGATTAGCTCATCGACCATCTTCTTGATAGAATCGATATCAAGCTCGCTTGCCGTATGAGGATCAAGCATCGCAGCCTGATAGATGTGATCAAGCTTCTTGGTCTTTGCCGCTTCAATTGTGAGAAGCTGAACATTGATATTGGTCATATTCATAGCCGCACACTGAACAGGAAGCGCACCGACCCTTGTGGGATTTACACCCATTCCGTTAACAAGGCAGGGCACCTCAACGCAAGCCTCTTCGGGAAGATTTGTGATAAGATGACCACGGTTCAGAACGTTTCCGCCAATCTGATAAGGTGTATTTGTAACAATAGCTTCCATAATACGAGAAGCATATTCAAGCGAACGTTGATGCTCCTTGACACCCTTTTCAAGTATCTCGGCATATTCCTTCTGCCAACCCTCAATCTGATTTACACAACGTCTCGGATATTCATCCAGAGGAATATTATACTTTTCGATAAGTTCGGGGTATTTTGACTTTATGTAGAACATATTATACTCGGCATTATGCTCACTTGATTCGGTACAGTAATATCCAAAATGCTTAATATACTCGAGTCTGACCTTGTTGTGAAAATCAGGGTCAGCTATTTTTTCGTCAATTCTCGACTTTATGAGAGGATAAAGGTCATGTCCGTCCTTATCCTTAATTTCAAGAAGCCAAGCCATATGGTTAATACCTGCAATAAGCTCGCGTCTTCCCTCTAAGTATTCACTCATTCCAAGGTCGTGGAAAAGCATTTCAGAGCATACCTGAACGCTGTGACAAAGGCCTATGGTGTTAACTCCGGTATATCTTTGCATATATCCCGAAAGCATTGCCATCGGGTTTGTGTAATTGAGGAAGAGAGCATCGGGGCAAACCTCTTCCATATCACGCGCAAAATCCTCCATTACGGGAATTGTACGAAGAGCGCGCATTATTCCGCCGATACCGAGAGTATCGCCTATAGTCTGACGAAGACCATACTTTTTCGGAATCTCAAAATCTATTACAGTCGCAGGCTCATATCCGCCAACCTGAATAGCGTTAACAACGAAGTTTGCATCGCGAAGTGCTTCTTTTCTGTTATCCGCACCGCAGTAACATTCAATTTTGCCATATCCGCCCTTATCCTTGCGAATAGCCTCTAAAATTACGCGGCTTTCCTCAAGACGCTTTGCATCAATATCGTAAAGGGCAAAAACGCTGTCGCGTAAAGCCTCGGAACACATACAGTCACCGATAACGCTTCTTGCGAAAATTGTGCTTCCTGCACCCATAAATGTAATTTTCATAATTATCACCTGCTATTTTTTATCCAAATAAAGGATGTTTCTTTAAGTGTAATTTCTGTATCAGTTATTTCTACATTGTTTGAAGCAAGTATTTCTCCGCCCGGATTTTGAATTTTTATTTCTCTTCCACTCGGATTTACCGCACAGAAAAATTCTCCATTCTCCCCTTTTCTTTTGAAAATGAGAGGATATGTGTCCGAGATAAGCTCGAACTCATTTCCGGCTCCGAAAAGTTCGGGGTTTTCTCTTTTTATCTTTACCAAAGCCTTTACGGTATTGTAAAGAGAGTTAGTGTCTTGCTCCTCCGACTCGACATTTACGCTTCCAAAACTCTCGTTTATCGGAAGATAGGTCTCAGAGTCGCAGTCCGAAAATCCTGCGTTTTTACCGCCCGACCACTGCATCGGAGTACGCGAGCCTGTACGGATAAAACCGCCGTCCTTGCTTTTAAGGTTAGAGTAAGGCATGCCAATCTCGTCACCGTAATAAATAAGTGGAACATTCGGCAGTGCTAAAATAAAGGAAAATACCGATTTAAGCTCCTCAGAATCTCTGCCAATAGAAATTCTCGGTAGGTCGTGGTTTCCCGTTACAACCGAAATATAACCCTTTTCTTTAACCTCGGAAAGATTCGAAAGAAAATAATCAAAGAAGCTTTTTGCCTCTCCCTTTCCTTCCCATCTGAAAAAGCTGTCTCCATCACTCATAAAGACGTTAGTTTCCTTTTCTTTTCTGAAAAGATTGTTATATCCGTCATCAAAGCAATGGGTCAAAAAGTCAATGTCATAATCTCCGTTTTTAACGGCAAAACGAGGCTGACCCCACTCTGAAACGAAAATTGTTTCCGGGTATTCTTCTCTTACCTTTCCAAAAATCTTCCGCCATACGAGGCAGGAGTATTTACCCTCCTCGTCATCCTTTACTATGCTGTTAGCGAGGTCGACACGAAAGCCGTCGATACCAAGTTCGAGATAAAACTTTATAATTTTAATTACCTCTTCGTGTACCTCTTCACAAACAGGCTCTGTATAAAGATGCTGCCATGGAAGTGTTTTCTTTGCAAATCCAAAATTTAAAGAAGGCTGAAAACTGAAGAAGTTTACAAGGAAGTTTCCGTTTCTCTCGGCGGTGCCCGTCACATTTTTGTACGGACAATAACCAAAAACGTCATCATTCCAGATGTAATAATCGCTGTATTTATTTTTATCGTGCTTTTGTGATTCTAAAAACCACGGATGGCGGTCTGATGTGTGACCTACAACAAGGTCAAAAAGAACCTTGAGTCCGAGCGAATGTGCCTTTTCGGTAAGAGTTTTAACATCTTCCAAAGTACCAAACCGCTCATCTATCGAATAATAATCCTCAATATCATATCCGCCGTCTCTGAATGGCGATTTGTAAACGGGATTTATCCAAACGATATCAGCAAACTGTTTTATATAAGGCAGTTTTTCGGTAATACCTCGAAGGTCTCCGACACCATCGCCGTCAGAATCATAAAAGCTTGTAGGATAAACGTTATAAATAATTGAATTACTTATACTCTTGTTCATAGTTTATATAGCCTCTGCTATCATTTTAACTGCCTTTTCTATTAAAGGTGAATCGTCCTCAGGAGCGCCGTATTCAAGAGAATAATAGCCGTCGTAACCCATTTCACGAAGCAGCTTCATTCCCTCTTTAAATTTCACAGAGCCCTCTCCCAGAAATGCCTCATGCATGAAATTACGCTTTGAGGTAAGAAGTCCGCCGCCAAGCTGATTTTCAGACAGAAGTACGTCCTTTATATGAACGTGGCAAATTCTGTCTTTTGTGTGCCTTATGAAATCGTCAATCTCTTCTTCAACGTGGTAAATGTTACCGAAATCGGCAACAACGCCGACATTTCTGTCAACATCACGAAGGAATTTTCCGAAGTTTTCGATACCGTTAAAGAGGTAACCTTGGTCTTCATATATTGATCTTACACCGAATTTTTCGGCATGGTCATATACCTCACGAACTGCCTCTATTCCCTTTTTATAAAGCTCATCTCTATGGAGCAACACTTTATCGGGATCTTCAATTTCATTTGCAATTGTATGATGAATATAAGGCGAGCCAAGCACTGCGCAGACTTCAGCGTATTTTTTAAGACGCTCAATCTGCTCGCGGCTATCCTCTCCGACAAGATTGCAAAAAAGCGAAAAACAAGAGAATTTGATATTTTTAGAGTCGGCATAAGCACCCACTTCTCTCGCTTTTTCTATATCGGGCTCGGCAAATTCATATTGGCAAAAGCCCTCTATTGCTTCCATTCCGTACTCTGCCGCAAGGTCTATCATCTCGCGGTAGGAGCGCATTTTTGGAAACGGCATTGTGTAAAAACAAACTTTTTTGAACATAACTTTTCTCCGCAAACAAAAAATTTATACTATATCTTTGCCATAGGTTTTATAGAAATATATCGGCAAACTTGCCCATCCGTGACAGAGACTCGTTGCTTCACAGAAGGTAAACTCATCGTCTCCATCAAAGGTCTCCCAGAATGAGGTTGCGCCGGCAAAGAGCATCTTACCCCATTTTTTTGCAATATCGGAAAATACGAAATCACGATTTTCCATATCGCTGAGCAAGGCTTCATATTTATAGAAGCTTGAACCGAGAGTTACGGGAATAAGTCCGTTATCACTCATAAGAGTCTTTCTGAGTTCTTTTATCTGCTCATTGTCGGCAGCACCCGAGCAGACAAAGAGAGCCTGTGTGAGCTCTGCATAATGCATGAGTTTTCCATCATACCTATAACTTGCAAAAATCTTTTTCTCATCATTCCAGAAGGTATTGTGAAGAGCCTCGTTTATACTGTCGCGCAGTTTTTCTGCTTCGACCTTTTCCGATTCTCTGCCAATGCCCGACATAATCTCGGCAAAGGCGGTAAGTGCAAGTGAGAAATAAGCGTTAAGGGGAGCTGAAAGAGATTTTCCCTCAGCCTCGTTAACATAGTCGAACTCTATGCCGCTTGGCCAAAGCTCCTTGACTCTTCCGTCAAGACCCGGTGCCCATTCATAGAAATTCCAAGCCTCAGGCTCGGTGAAGGGTGTAACTAGTCCCTTGTCACCGATTTTTGCCGAATAGGAATCAATGAGACGGCGGAGAGTGGGATATATCTCCTCACCGAATGCTGTATCTTTGCTGTATCTCATATATTCAGCCACAGCTATAACAAAGCAAAGCGTGAATGACGGAATATATATCGGGGAATCGGCAGGAGCGCAAAGCTCTATCTGACCGTTTTCACGTTGAGAAAGAGCAAACAACTTAAGACTTGCTCGTGCAAAATCATACTCCTCAAAAGCATGGTATGTTGATAGCATTTCAACCCTTCCGTCCATAGCGTAAAGCGCCTGCTCACGCCAAGGGCAGTCCTCGTAATGCTCATGCATACAAAGCTTAAGGGTTTTCTTAGAGACATCATATATCTTTTTATGTAAAAGATCACGCGGTGCGAATGCAACCTCATTTTCAAGAGGATATTCGGTCGGAAGCATTCCGATATAATTAAGCTTAACACTCTTCGCAGGGATATGGAACTCAATATATCTTCCCGCAAAACGCTTCATTCTGTGGGTGAATTTGTTTACGCCCTTTTTCGCCTTATATACGGCTGCGAACTGTCTGCCATCTATAGAGGTTCTGACCCTGAGAGAGTTAATATGCTCACCAAAGCCGATATGAACTTCACATTCTTCTGAAAGTTCAAACTCGAAATCAAGATATCCCGCAGTTTCTTCGAGAAGGTCAACAAGAATGAATATGCCGTCACCCTTGTCACAGAATATCTCAAGCCCTTGCTCATTCGGAAGCATTTTTTTGGATATATCATAACCCATTTCTTTACCCGAAAGCGTAATGAGAGCCGTCTGCTTCATATATTCTCCCGACTGAAGATTCTTATCTGTCGGAGCATAGAAATATCCCGTCGCTTGTATCTTTGCAGGACACCTCTCCAACACCGAAAGTTGCTTTACGGGGCGAGGGTAATAAGGATATTCGGTTTCCTTTACTACCACCAGTTTGTCGAATTCAGTTTCATCGGCTATAGTGACATATCTGAAGGAATAAGACACCTGCCAAGTTAATTTTTCGACCTCGCCACTCTTATAATAGGGGTTCAAACGGCAAAGGGTATTTTCACTACTGCAGCAAAGAACCTTTTCTCCGCTTCTAACCTCAAAAATGACCCCTGCATCGCCGAGTTTATAGGTGAAAGAACTTTCTCCCTGAGAGTAGCCGATAACATGAAGAGTGTTCTCCCCTGTTTTTAAAAACTCAGAAATATCATATTTATCATACACCTTATAATGCGGAAGGTCGGCAAACTGAAAACCGTCAAGAACCTTGCCGTTTATATAAACGATATAACCTGTATCGGCAGAAATATAAAGCTCAGCAGTCTCACCGTTTTCTATGCTGAATTTTTCGATAAAATCAGCGTAAACGTTAAGTGTTAAATCGGTTTTGAGCCAAATTTTCTTGGCATTTAAAAATGCTGACATCAGAGCACCTCTAATACTTGAGTATTGTTTTTACCAGTTCCCACGCAAAAAGCCAATGCATATCGCGTGTCGGATGATTTAATCTGTTCGAGAGAAGTCGGGTTGTATCCGCACCGCACTCGTACATCTGCTTCCAAATAGCGTAGCAATCTGCAACGGGAATTTCCTCTTCACGGCATATCTCACGAGCCGAATCAATAAAGGAATCGAAAAATCCGCTTTTCTGCTTTCTTGCGAACATTTCTGCAAGCTTTACAGCAACAGGGTCGGTCACGCTGCAATCGGTATAGGTGTTCATCATATTCGGGGTCATAAAGACGACCTCGGTACCGCTTTCTTTAAGTCTTTTGAAAAGAGCTTTCAAATTCGCGGTGTATTCTCTCAGTCCTTCAACCTCATCGTTCGCATCGTTGAGTCCGAAGCAGACGACAACAAGGTCAGGACGGTGAACAAGAACATCTCTGTCAAGTCTTGTGAGAGCGTTTTTAACAGTTCCGCCGTTTATTCCTGCATTAAGCATTGAAACAGAAGTTTCGGGGAACATCATATTAAAGATAGACTTTGTCTTTTCTGCATAACCGTTCGGAGAATCAAAAACGGTTCTGATAAGCTCTCCGTCACGATAGATTTCAAAGCATCCCTGAGTCACACTATCGCCTAAAAAAGCAATAAGCGGTGACGGGTTGCCAAAATTGTCCAGACTTTTATTTTTAAGAAGTTCGGTAAATTTCATAATGCTCTTCCTCTGATTAAAGTTCTTTTTTAATGCCTTTTGCAAAATAAAGATTG
>JAZONJ010000149.1:0-1747 GCA_045654425.1 Acutalibacteraceae bacterium | reverse complement strand
ATATATGACAGGCAAGAGCCACACCGACCCCGAGGCAACTCCTTTTGCTCTTGAGGTTATGGAGCTTATGAATGCCGCTTGCCGCAAGTGGAAGGCTGCTCATAATATTGATTTCTCGCTCTACGGAACTCCTCTTGAGTCAACCACATATAAGTTTGCAAAATGTCTCCAGAAGAGATTCGGTGTTGTTCCCGGCGTTACAGATAAGGGTTATATCACAAACTCTTACCACGTTCACGTTACAGAGGAAATTGACGCTTTCGAAAAGCTTCGTTTCGAGGCTCAGTTCCAGCATCTGTCTCCCGGTGGTGCAATCTCTTACGTAGAGGTTCCCGATATGCAGAACAATATCGAGGCAGTTCTTGAGGTAATGAAGTTTATCTATGACAACATCATCTACGCTGAGCTTAACACCAAGTCTGACTACTGTCAGGAGTGTGGCTTCGACGGTGAGATTGAAATCGTTGAAGAGGACGGAAAGCTTGTCTGGAAGTGCCCCAACTGCGGAAATACCGACCAAGACAAGATGAATGTTGCTCGTCGTACCTGCGGATACATCGGTACACAGTACTGGAATCAGGGACGTACTCAGGAAATTAAGGAAAGGGTACTTCACCTGTAAAAATGTATTACGGAGATATAAAAAACTGTGATATAGCAAACGGAGTAGGGGTGCGAGTCACCCTCTTCGTTTCGGGTTGCCGTAATCGTTGCGAAGGTTGTTTTCAGCCTCAGACATGGGATTTTAACTACGGTAAGCCTTTCACAAAGGAAACCGAGGATCAGATTATCGAAATGCTGAAACCGAGTTATATAAAGGGGCTGACTCTTCTCGGTGGAGAGCCTTTCGAACCCGAAAATCAAAGAGCGCTGTTGCCTTTTGTAAAAAGGGTAAAGGAGATTTATCCCGATAAAAATGTTTGGGCATTCACGGGCTACACCCTTGAAAAACTATGGGAGGATGGGGCACACCCGAGATGCGAGGAGACCGACGAGCTTTTAGCTTTGGTGGATATACTCGTTGACGGACGCTTTGAAAAGGATAAGAAAAACCTTATGCTCAAATTCAGAGGTTCGGAAAACCAGAGGCTTATCGATATGAACGCCACCCGCGAAAACGGCGTTATCACAATGTATGATGTTTAAAAAAAGACACCCGAGAGGGTGTCTTTTTTAATGCAGAATGCAAAGCGCAAAATGCAGAATTTATGTGTCCTTCGGACATATAGATACGATACGAGAACAAAGAATATTTCTATATCTTTTCCCCTTTGAATCCGCTGTCTGTCAGATAAAATACTTCGTTAAATCCGCAGTCTCGTATAAGCTCGATAGCGTCATCGAAGCCTGCGTTAAGATAGTCTTTGTTATGACAGTCAGAAGTAATAACGAGACCGCATCCAAGCTCACGCATTTCCTTCAAAATGAACTTCGGGGGATAGGGAGAAAGTCGGTATCCGCGCGGAATTCCGCCGACATTCACTTCATAAAAACGGCACTTAGGAGCGAGGGCATGAAGAGCTTCAAGAGCATAATTTTTATATTCTTTTGATTCGATATCAAAAAAAGGTATTTTTTCGCAATGCTTTGCGACAATATCGAAATGTCCGACAAAATCGGGTGTCACAGTTTCGGGAAGACGAGCAAGTTCTTCATAATATTCCTTTGCAAACTGCATTCCGTTTCCGCCGTAGATATTGTCTATTATACCTTTGACAACATCGGCGCCAAGGTCGAAATCAACGAC
>JAZONJ010000148.1:0-1740 GCA_045654425.1 Acutalibacteraceae bacterium | reverse complement strand
GAATGAACGAAGATATTTATAATGGCTGTACGCTTCATTATATCATTACCGTTCAGCTCGCAGACGTAGTCAAGAAAGGCTAATACCTGAGCTTCGGTGAGAATAACTCTCTTGTTCTGCTCAACGGCAAGCTGCTCCTCCAGCTTTGCCTTTTCCTCCTGACGGCGGTTGATTCGTTCTGTAAGTGATACTGCATCTCCGCCCTTTTCAATTGATATCCACATGTTTTCAATGGCTTCATCAATCTCCTTGATTGACCTTTTGAGATATTTGATTGAAAGGTTGTCGGGATTCTGACTGCATTCCTCGGAAACCTTCTTTGCGATATACAGCTTCTTTTCCTCTGTCAGAAGCTTTAAGCACTCGTTGATAACAAGGTCCTCAATGAACTGCTTATTGATAGACTTTTTGTCGCATTTCTTTTTTCGTGCATCCTTACAGATATAGTAGTTGTAGATTGCACCTGATTTACCTGTGCCGCAAACACCGACCATCATTTCCTTACAATGTCCGCAGAAAAGCTTGGTGGTTAAAATATAGGCGTCGTCACCCTTTTTCTTTGCCTGAGCGTGTCTGTTTCTATCCAAATTTTCCTGTACCCGATAGAATAAATCATCCTCGATGATTCTCGGCATTCCGTCGGGGATCTCCTTTCCGCTGTATAAATAATAGCCGATATAGCGTTTGTTGGTTAATAGTCTTGTAAGGCTTGTTAAGCTGAATGAGTTTCCTATTGAGGTTTTAAGCTGCCTTCTGTTAAGGTCCTTGATTATGTCAGTTTTCGGCTCGCCACGTGCATATCGCTCATAGATTTCTCTTACGATTGCCGCCTCGACCTCATCAACATAAAAGGTGCGGTCCTCTTTGTTTACCTTGTACCCTAGTCCCGGGTTACTTCCGTTAGAAAGGCATTTTGAGGCATTGATTGAATGACCTCGTCTTATTTTCTGCGACAGCTCGACGGAATAGTATTCCGCCATACTTTCAAGCAGTCCCTCAACAAGAATACCCGATGCATCATCGGTAATAGGCTCTCTTGCCGAAATAACACGGACACCGTTTTTCCTAAGCTTGTATTTGTAGGTTGCACTTGCATATCGGTCACGTGCGAAACGGTCAAGCTGATAAACAAGAACACCCTCAAAGGTATGCTTTTCACTGTCTGCTATCATCCTTTTGAATTCGGGTCTGTTGTCGGTTGTACCGCTTTGCGCTCGGTCAATATATTCACCGATTACTGTATAATCGTTAGCCTTAGCATAGTCGTAGCAGACCTTCAACTGTCCTTCGATTGATTGCTCCGTCTGTCTGTGACAAGAGAAACGGGCATATATAACTACATTCATTTTATTCCTCCCGTATTTGTTGTTTCTATTTTATTTCTTTTTAATTTTATTGTCCAATGTGCGGAAATCCCCGATACCAAAGGATATCGGGGAATGTTTATTTTAAGCATACTGGGGATGCTGTTCTAACCATTTATTGTAGTAATTTCTGCCTTCTTCACTTTCATAAAATGCCTTTATTTCAGAAGCCACCGCCGATGCAAAGGAGTCAAGCACCTCCGTCGATAATTCAACCTGACTGTAATCTATATTGTTGCAAGCATTTACATCTGCCGCGCCGTTAAAGCCGATACATATACAATTTATCTTGTTATCTGACATTGAATTCCCCCTTTCTTATCGTGCATCTCGGTCACGATTTCTCTGACGCTGTAAAAAACGGCTGTAATACTCG